>CALWNE010000045.1 GCA_944382705.1 uncultured Allofournierella sp. | reverse complement strand
CCCACGCTCTTACCCGATTGAGCAGCGATATGCTGGGAGTGCGGCTGGAATTTTTGCAGATGCTGGGCTGGTTTACTCTGGCCAGTTTTTTGGTGAATGAAGCCCGGAGCATCTGCGAGAATTTTGTAGCCATGGGATACCCTGTGCCGGTATTTTTGGCGAAGGGGCTCCAGATCACCCAGGAACTGCTGGAGCAGCAGGCAGAACCCAGCCATGACATGGGGAAAAACTGAAATACCGGGCAGGGACTGGCGCAAACTGCCATGCCGTGGTATAATACACAGCACAATATGGTTGCCATACCGGCAGAGAGAGCGGATGCATGACGGGCAAGAAAAAAACTACTTGCCCGTCATGCGAGAGACATTCAAGTACACACAAAAGGTACACGCTTTGTATTCTAAACCGGTTGTTTTGTTTCATAATATGCAATTTATTGCACTAGTTTGAGTGGAAAAACACCGGTTTGGGTGCATATATTCAAATAATTATATCAAATTTTGGGTTCGAATCCCTCTCTTTCCGCCAAATGAAACCACGGCAAACTATTGGTTTGCCGTGGTTTTTGCTATTAAGTAAATTTTCGGGAATGCACGGTGTATTCTCGCTGCGCTTATCCACCCACTTTGGGTGACCAGATGGCCCGGATTTTGTGCCGAGTGACACAATGGCTCCGACAGTCCTTGTGGGATGCATACAATCCAAAGCGGCGCTTTTGGGCAGGTGTAGGATGAGTATTCATAAAGGATGTTTTTTATACCAACGAAAGGAAAGTTGTACAAAAATTAGGGCAGGTGCCTTTAGGTGCAATTTCCAGATGGTTGACAGGTGGTTGCATGAGTGCGGTATGGGAGAATTTGAAGGAGGAGTAAGATGAAAGGCAGCCAAGGTTGGATTCGTATGGCAGAAGGCGTTTTGCTGGCAGTCATGGTTTGTTCTGCGGTAGCGCTGGGTTTGAATCTGTGGGAGTATCACCAAGGGCGTACCAGTTATAAGGAATTGAAACAGGAGTTGACCGCCAGTCAGTCTCAGTCAGAACAGCCACAGCCCTGGCAGCCGGATTTTGAAACCTTGCAAGAAAAATCGCCGGAAACCATCGCCTGGATTCAGATGGACGGGTTGTCTGTAGATTACCCCATTCTGCACCGTCCAAAAGATAATGGATACTACTTAACGCATTTGTGGGATGGCACCGAGAACAAATCCGGCAGCATCTTTTTGGATGGAAACAATACCTCACTGGAAGATTTGCATACCTTGGTGTATGGCCACAATATGCGTGATGGCTCCATGTTTGCAGGATTGAAGCAATATCTGGATTCTCAATTTTTTACAAGTTACCAGGGCTGGATGACCCTTTACACTCCCCAAGGGGCCTGGCGGTATCAGATTTTTTCGGTGCAAATTGTGGAGAGTGATTCAGAGGTATATAGTACAGCGTTTGAGCCAGGGGATTCCTATGCAGAGTTTGTAAACTGGCTTAAAGCGTCCAGCACCTACAATACAGGGGTGGATGTATCGCCCCAGGACCAGGTGCTCACTTTGAGCACCTGCACAAACGATGGATTGCAGCGAATTGTGGTTCACGCCCGTAGGGCCCAGGCATTGAATTAATCCAACATCCAGCAGGCGGCTCTGCCTTGCAGCAAAGCTTGAAGCGGTATAAAGCTATGGTACGATAACAAAAGGCAAACGCCCCCTGCTCGGGTTCGCAGACCGAGCAGGGGGCGTTTGCTGTTGGAAAGAGTTTTTTATGGAGAAAGAGGTGTTGGTAAGAATAGGATGGAGCGATAGATGCGGATTGCTCCAATGGGGGAGAGAGTTGCTCTGGGGTATATTGCCGAAGGGAGCAGATTACGCTGCTACGGTAAGTTTTTGGATGCTGCGCCCCTGAACAAACAGCTGCTGATACACCCGCCGGCATTTGTGAAACTGGGTAAACAGACGCTTTGCCTGGCAGGCATCGCAGTAGACCTTCCAACAGCCGGAGCACTTGTAATTGGTGCCAGCGTATTGAATAAAGCCCAGTACATCTCCCAGAGGGTACCCCAGAAAAACCCCGATTTCATGAGGGAACTGGGCGCAGGAAGCCAGCCGGCTGCGCAGCTGATGCAGAATGTTTTCAGGTTCCAGCTGGGTGTACCCCTGCTGGCGCAAGAAATCTGCCACACCGGCAGCTGCCAAGTCCCGGGCAAGCCGGGAGGGCCGGTAAACATACACCAGTGAGGTGTTCTGCCGCAAGCGCAGCAATTCCACCCGGATGCCCTTGCCTTGGAGCATCTGGTTCCATTGCTCCAGCTGCTGCACACAGGCAGTGGGGCAGGAGAACAGATTGGCGGTTTTGATGTTGGCCAAAGTGGGGGAACAGTGTTCGATTAAATAGCGTTCCAGCATGACAGACCTCCAGGTGTTTCTCTTGGTTAGCCTTAACTAACTTGATTGCAGTATACCATGCTTCACAGCGAAATACCTTTAAAATCTAATCCTGAATCTTTCAAAATGAATTTCGGTGGAGGCGGGTGCTGCGAGTGGGGGGCAAGGATATCTCTTGACAGAACCAGTGGAGTTAGTCTATACTAATTAAAGAATAGTTAGGGACGACTAACTACTTAAAATAGAAGGAAAACAGGAGGGAAGCATTCATGAATCAGGAGCTGCTGGAAACTTTGTACGACCATCGGGATATCTGCGCAGCGGTGGACAAGCACGATCTGCCGCAAGCTTTGGATTTGTGGAGCAAAAAAGCGGCCCTTTTAAAACAGGAAGGCCATAGCGAGCGCAGCGCCATGCTGGAGGCCCTCAGTCAGAGCTTGTACCTGCATATTTTGCAGATGCGGGGCACAGCCCTGGGAGAATGCCGCCACCAAAGCCGGGAGATGTACAACCGTGCACTTTCCCAACCGGCTTTGGTGGCCCATGGCAAGGAGATAATCCGGCAGTATATGCAAGCCATGCGTGAGGAGCAGACGGGCAGCAGCCATATACAGATGGCCTGTTTTTACATTGATACACACCTGAGCGAGCCATTTACACTGGAAACTGTGGCAAAGCATGTGTTTGTGAGCAAGTGTTATCTGTGCAGGATGTTCCGCAACGAGATAGGGCAGAGTTTTTCTCAGTATGTAACCAACCAACGGCTGGACCGGGCGGAACATCTGCTGCGCAACAGTGATTTGCCCATTGACCGTATTGCAGAGCAGTGTGGGTTTGGTTCAGCAGCCTATTTTGCCACAAGCTTTCGGCGGCGCAACGGCATTGCTCCCACGGTGTTTCGCCGCCAGCTGAAACACCAGGGCGGCACGGCTGCCACCTAACACATCCCGGCAAGAAAGGAATAGCCCTTATGGAAGACACCCTTTGCAAAAAACGACAGATGGAACAACAGCTTTCGGCTCAAATGATAGCGCTGTATTGCCGCAGCAAGCACAAAAGCCCCAAAGGAACGCTGTGCCGTGAATGCCAGGAGCTGGCTCAGTATGCGGCCCGGCGCACCCAGCACTGCCCCCGGATGGTGCAAAAAACATTTTGCAGTGCCTGTCCACATCCCTGCTACAACCCGGAAATGCGCCAGTCCATGCGCAAGGTGATGAAGTATGCAGGGCCTCGCATGCTGCTGCACCACCCATGGCAGGCATTGCGCCACCTGGTGCTGGCAAAAAGCCTTTAACAACCCCCATAGATTTAAAATAGCCCCGCCTGCGTGGAAAATCTCCATGCAGGCGGGGCTGTTTTGTGGTGTAGGGCTTGCCCCAAAAGGAGCTGGAAGGCAGTAATCTATGAGGTAGAAATTTTAGCAGAACAATTTTTACCCAGGGGGATTGACAGAAAAGAAGAAAAGCAATAGAATAGTTAAGCAACATAATTAACAAAGCTAACTAATTACGAGTTGAACAGAAAGGAGGGGTTTCATGCAGGAATTCACCCAAAGCCGAGCACTGGAGTTGATGCAGGCCATGGACCGGCTGCGCCGGGCGTGGAAATGCGCCGGGCCCAGCGGAGAGCTGAATAAATCCGAATTTTTTACCTTGCTTACCCTGCGCAATAAAGGGTGTGATGGATTTCATGCCCAGCTGCATAGTCATAAGGATGAATCACAGCCTATGACCCTCAGCCAGCTGGCTAAAACCATGCAGCAAACCATGCCTGCTGTGAGCCAGCGCATTCGTAAGCTGGAACAGCTGGGCTATGTGGAGCGCACTCAGGATACCCACGACCGGCGCACGGTGTGGATTGAGATAACACCTAAGGGCGCCCAGCTGCTGCAAACGGTGGGCAGCGAGATGCATTGCCGGATGGAGCGCATTCTGAACACTCTGGAGCAGCAGAGCGAGGGCCGGGTGCAAGGTATGATTGATTCCTTCAACTGCCTGGCTGAGGCAGTGCAGCAGGAGTTTGGTGCTGAGGACTGAACTTTTGCGGACTGCGGGCCATCGTGTTGCTAAAACAAAAAAGGAGAAATGACAATGCTGAAATTAAAGCGCTATGTAAAACCCTATCTGGGCATTTTGCTGCTGGGCATCGCACTGTTGTTCGGCCAGGCCATGCTGGAGCTGACCCTGCCCAACTACATGAGCAATATTGTAAATGTGGGCTTGCAGCAGGGTGGCATTACCCAGACTGCACCTGAAATGATTTCCAAGGATAGCATGGACCTGATGCAGATGCTTATGCCCCAGCAGGACAAAGAGCTGGTGCAGCAGGCCTACACCACCCTGGACCAGGCAGAAAATCAGGATGAATGGCTGGAGAAGTACCCTGAGGCACAGCAGCAGGACTATCTGCTAGTTGCGCAGGATACCGAGGAAGTAAGCCTGGCTTTTGACCGGGCATCCTATGCGCTGGTAAATCTGATGCAGACCATGGCAGAGCAGCAGGGCCAGAGCCTGACCAGCCAGGAAGAAAGCCAGCAGGGTTCTGCCAGCATGGATATGGAACAGCTGAGCCAGCTGGCCATGGTGCTCCAGGCTTCCCAGATGGAGCCTTTGGTGGAGCAGGCTATAACGGTTGCCGCCAGCACTCCCGAAACCACAACCCACCAGACCGGTGTGGTGTTTACCAAGAGTTTTTACCAGCAGTTGGATGCCGATACCGAAGCCATTCAGACCGGATACATCTGGAAGACCGGCTTGCAGATGGCGGGCCTTGCCATTCTGCTCACAGTTTGCGCTGTGTCTGCCGGCTACTGCATGGCTCGCCTGGGTGCAGGTGTGGGCCGTGACCTGCGGCGGGATGTGTTCCGCAAGGTGACCTACTTTAACAACAACGAGATGGACCAGTTCTCTGGTGCAAGTCTGATTACCCGTTCCACCAACGACATTACCCAGGTACAAACCTTTTTGAGCATGGGCTTCCGCCTGCTGTGCTTTGCCCCCATCATGGGCATTGGCGGCCTGGTGATGGGCCTTTCCAAGTGCTTGAATCTGGCCTGGATTCTGGCGCTGGCACTGATTGTAATGCTGGGCCTGATTATGGTGCTGTTTGCAGTGGCCATGCCCCGCTTTAAAAAGATGCAGTCCCTCATTGACCGCTTGAACCTGGTAAGCCGGGAGGAGCTGAGCGGCCTGATGGTGGTGCGTGCTTTCTCCAACCAGAATTTCATGCAGGAGCGGTTTGAAAAAGCCAACAAAAACCTTACCAGCAACACCCTGTTTGTAAACCGGGCCATGGCTACCATGATGCCCTTTATGATGCTGGTGATGAATGGCCTGTCCCTGCTGATTGTTTGGTTTGGCGGCAAGCAGATTGCCGAAAGCAACCTGCAGGTGGGCGACATGATGGCCTTCATCCAGTATGCCATGCAGGTAATCATGAGCTTTTTGTTCATTAGCATGATGTTTATTATGGTACCTCGTGCATCCGTATCGGCGGAGCGAATCAGCGAGGTGCTGGAAACCGAGAATGCCGTTCAGAATCCCCAGAATCCCCAGCATCCCCAGGGGGGCGTACAGGGCATTGTGGAGTTTAAGGATGTTTCCTTCCGTTACCAAGGCGCCGATGCAGATGTGCTGGAGCATGTAAGCTTTACCGCCCGTCCCGGCCAGACCGTGGCCTTTATTGGCTCCACCGGTTCCGGCAAGTCTACCCTGGTAAACCTGATTCCCCGTTTTTATGATGTGACCCAGGGTGCTATTTTGGTGGATGGTGTGGATGTGCGCCAGATGGATCAGAAGGAGCTGCGCCAGGCCATTGGCTATGTACCCCAGAAGGGCCAGCTGTTCAGCGGCACCATTGCCAGCAACCTAATGTACGGCGCACCCCAGGCAACCAAAAAGGATTTAGAAGAAAGCGCTGGCATTGCCCAGGCCGAAGAATTTATTAAAAACCTGGAAAAAGGCATGGACACAGAAATCAGCCAGGGCGGTACCAATGTATCCGGCGGTCAGCGGCAGCGCTTGTCCATTGCTCGTGCGCTGGTAAAGAAGGCACCCATTTACATTTTTGATGATACCTTCTCTGCTTTGGACTTTAAGACCGATGCCAAGCTGCGGGCTGCCCTGAAGGAGTACACCCAAAATTCCACCGTGCTGATTGTGGCACAGCGTGTATCCACCATCATGCAGGCCGATCAGATTTTGGTGCTGGATGAGGGCCGTGTGGTGGGCCAGGGAACCCACCAGGAGCTGCTCGCCAGCTGCAAAGCCTACCGTGAAATTGCGGAAAGTCAGCTTTCGAAGGAGGAATTGGTATAATGGCACAACATACGAGAGGACCCATGGGAGCTGGCCCCCACGCCATGATGGCCGCAGGGGAAAAAGTCAAGGACTTTAAGGGAACCATAAAAAAACTGACAGCGTATATGAACCGCTACCTGCCCAGCATGGTGCTGGCGCTGGTGTGCGCTGTGGCAGGCACCGTATTTTCCATTTTTGGGCCCAAAATTCTGGGCAAGGCAACCACCAAGCTGTTTGAGGGCCTGGTAGCCATGATTACCGGCACCGGAGGCATTGATTTTGATGCCATTGGCAAGATTTTGCTGTTTTTGGCTGGCCTGTATATCATCAGTGCGATCATGTCCTATGTGCAGGGCTGGATTATGTCCGGCATTGCCACCAAGGTAAGCTATGCCATGCGCACCGATATCAGCCGCAAAATCGACCGGCTGCCCATGTCTTATTTTGACCGGGTGTCTCACGGTGAGGTGCTCAGCCGTATTACCAACGATGTGGACGCCGTGACCCAAACCCTGAACCAGAGCCTTTCCCAGATTGTAAGCCAGGTAACCATGGTGGTGGGTGTACTCATCATGATGCTGTCCATCAGCCCCATCATGACCCTGGTGTCTCTGTGCATCCTGCCGGTGTGCATGGTGATTTTGATGAATGTCATCAAGCACAGCCAGAAATTTTTCCGCCGTCAGCAGGAGTATCTGGGCCATGTAAACGGCCATGTGGAGGAGATGTACGGTGCCCATGTGGTGGTAACCGCTTTCAATGGCCAGGAGCAGAGCATCCGCACCTTTGACGAGCTGAACGAAACGCTCTATCAAAGTGCCTGGAAAAGCCAGTTCCTTTCTGGCATGATGATGCCCATGATGAACTTTGTGAGCAACCTGGGCTATGTGGCCATCTGTGTGCTGGGCGGCTTTTTGAGCCTGAACGGTGTGATTACCGTGGGCGACATCCAGGCCTTTACCCAGTATGTGCGCCAGTTTACCCAGCCCATTACCCAGATTGCCAACATCTCCAACCAGCTCCAGATGACCGCTGCCGCTGCCGAGCGTGTGTTCCTGTTCCTGGCTGAAAGCGAGGAAATTGAGGACACCGCCCAGCCTGAGGATGCAGACAAAATCACCGGTGCGGTGGAGTTCCGCCATGTAAACTTTGGGTATGTGCCGGAAAAAACCATCATCAATGATTTTTCCGCCAAGATTGCACCGGGCACCAAGGTGGCCATTGTTGGCCCCACCGGCGCCGGCAAAACCACCATGGTAAAGCTGCTGATGCGTTTTTACGATGTAACCGACGGTGCTGTGTTGCTGGATGGCTGTGATGTGCGCAGCTTTAAACGGGGCGAGATGCGCAGTGCCTTTGGCATGGTGCTTCAGGATACCTGGCTGTACAATGGCAGCATCCGGGAGAACATCCGCTTTGGCCGCCTGAACGCCAGCGATGAGCAAGTTCTGGCCGCTGCCAAGGCTGCCCAGGTGGATCACTTTGTGCGCACCCTGCCTGCTGGGTATGACACCGAGCTGAACGAGGATGCCAGCAACATCAGCCAGGGCCAGAAACAGCTGCTCACCATTGCCCGCACCATTCTTTCCGACCCCAAGATTTTGATTTTGGACGAAGCCACCTCCAGCGTGGACACCCGCACCGAAGTGACCATTCAGAAAGCAATGGATGCCCTTACCGAGGGCCGCACCAGCTTTATTATTGCCCACCGGCTTTCCACCATCCGGGATGCTGACCTGATTCTGGTGATGAAGGATGGCGATATTGTGGAAACCGGCAACCATGAGGAACTGCTGGCTAAGGGCGGTTTCTATGCAAACCTGTACAACAGCCAGTTCAGCGATGGCGAGGAATAACCTGCCCTAAATGACTGCGGCAGCTATATTTGCAGCCCAAAGGGCACCGTTTTGGATGCTTTGCACCAGGACGGTGCCCTTTGCCATGGGTTCGGATGCATAATTCAGCCCAAGAATTCACAAAATATCGGCAAAACCCATTGACGGAACGAGCGCCGCATGATATAGTGAAAGTATCGTTGAAAAGGGAGTAGTTGCAAGCCGTTCTGTCAACATCTCGGCCCTATGGCCTGGCAGAGTGCGCCGCTCTTTTACAAGCAAGATCGGTAACAAGACTTTTCGACAGCAAATGCGGATGTTTGTTTCGCTATGCTGTCGGAAGGTCTTTTTTTTATCGCCTGGCAGACCTTCCGGGCAGGCGGCAACGCAACGAAAGAAAGGGAGTTTATTGTATTATGGCGAATTCTTATTTCGACAAAACCACGCAGCAAGCCCTGCAGGAGATGCAGGCAACCACCGAGGGCTTAACCAAAGCTGAGGCGGCCAAACGGCTGGAGCAATATGGCCCCAACCAGCTGGCAGAAGGCAAAAAGAAAAGTGCCCTGGTGGTATTTTTGGAGCAGTTTAAAGACCTGCTGGTGTTTATCCTGATTGGTGCTGCCATTATCTCCATGGTGTCTGGCAATATGGAAAGCACACTGGTTATCTTTGCGGTGCTGATTTTGAATGCCGTGTTGGGCACCGTGCAGTATCTGAACGCCGAAAAGAGCCTGGAAAGCCTGAAAGCCATGTCTGCTCCCACTGCCAAGGTGCTGCGGGACGGCGTGCGCATGGAGGTGGCCGGCCCTCAGATTGTGCCCGGCGACATCGTTTATCTGGAAGCTGGCGACCTGGTGGTGGCCGACGGCCGCCTGCTGGAGTGCTACTCCCTGAAGGTGAATGAAAGCTCGCTTACCGGTGAGTCCGAAGCGGTGGAAAAAACCGCCGAAGCCCTGCCCGCAGGCAAAACCGCACTGGGCGACCAGAAGAACATGGTGTTCTCCGGCTCGCTGGTAACCTACGGCCGTGCAGTAATGCTGGTAACCGGCACCGGTATGCAGACCGAGATCGGCCACATTGCAGAACTGATGAACCAGACCCAGCAGCGCAAAACCCCGCTGCAAAAAAACCTGGACGATTTTTCCGGCAAGCTGGCCACCGCTATCTTGGCCATCTGTGTGGTGGTGTTTGCCCTGTCCATCTTCCGCAGCCACATGACCATTCTGGATTCGCTGCTGTTTGCAGTGGCTCTGGCAGTTGCTGCTATTCCTGAGGCACTCAGCAGCATTGTTACCATTGTGCTGGCTATGGGCACCCAGAAGATGGCAAAGCAGAACGCCATCATCAAGGAGCTGAAGGCGGTGGAAAGCCTTGGCTCGGTGCAGGTAATCTGCTCGGATAAGACCGGCACCCTGACCCAGAACAAGATGACTGTGCAGAAAATCTGGGCAGACGGCAAGCTGGTGGACAGCCGCCAGGCTGACCTGAAAGACCCTGCCCAGGAGATGCTGATGAAAATCGGTCTGCTGGCCAGTGATGCCACGGTGGACACCGCCATCGGTGCTTCGGTGGGTGACCCCACCGAGATTGCCCTGCTGAACTGGGGTGTAGATCATCAGCTGGATGCTTCCACCGTGCGCAGCCAGTTCCCCCGTTTGCAGGAGCTGGCCTTTGATTCCGACCGTAAGCTCATGAGCACCCTGCACCGGGTAAGCGGCAAGGAAATGCTGCTGACCAAGGGTGCCATGGATGTGATTTTGGATCGTACCGAAACTGTACTCACCGCCCAGGGTCTGGTTCCCCTGACCCAGGAGCTGCGCAGCTCCATTGAGGCCGTCAACGAGGAGTTCTCCCGCGAGGGCCTGCGTGTGCTGGCCTTTGCCTGCCGCTCCATTGAGGGCGACCGCCCCATCACCTTGGAAGATGAAAGCGGATTCACCTTTGTGGGCCTGGTCTCCATGATTGACCCGCCCCGTGAGGAGAGCAAGGAAGCTGTGGCCGATGCAAAGCGGGGCGGCATTCGCACGGTTATGATTACCGGCGACCATAAGGTGACCGCCACCGCCATTGCCAAGCAGATTGGCATTTTTGAGGAAGGCGACATGGCCCTGGAGGGCGTGGAACTGGATTCCATGACCGAGGAGGAGCTGGACGAAAAGCTGCCGCACATCTCGGTCTACGCCCGTGTATCGCCAGAGCACAAAATCCGCATCGTGAGCGCATGGCAGCGCCGGGGCTGCATTTCCGCCATGACCGGCGACGGCGTGAACGATGCACCTGCCTTGAAGAAGGCCGATGTGGGTGTTGCCATGGGCATTACCGGCACCGAGGTAAGCAAGGATGCCGCTTCCATGATTTTGGCCGACGATAACTTTGCCACCATCGTGAAGGCTGTGGTCAACGGCCGCAGTGTGTACGCAAACATCCGCAATGCAATTCAGTTCCTGCTGTCCGGCAATATGGCTGGTATTCTGGCTGTGCTGTATGCCTCTGTCATGGCGCTGCCGGTGCCTTTCCAGCCGGTGCACCTGCTGTTCATCAACCTGCTGACCGATAGCTTGCCTGCCATTGCCCTGGGTATGGAGCCTGCCCGCAAGGGTCTGCTGGACGAAAAACCCCGTGACCCCAACGCATCCATCCTGGATAAGGATTTGATGTTCAAGATTATGTGGCAGGGCGGCCTGATTGCAGTGGCCTCCATGATCGCATTCTACCTGGGCTTCAATGCCGGCGGCGCTGCACTGGCCAGCACCATGGCATTCGCCACCCTGACCCTGGCTCGTTTGTTCCATGGTTTCAACTGCCGTGGCAAGGAGAGCATCTTTAAGCTGGGCCTGAGCAGCAACAAGTACTCCGTTATGGCATTTGTTGGCGGTTTGGTGCTGCTGGTGGCTGTGCTGTCCATCCCTGTGCTGGAAAGCCTGTTTATGGTTGCACCCCTCACCGGTATGCAGTACCTGCAAATTTTGGGTCTGGCCTTTGCTCCCACCCTGCTGATTCAGCTGGGGCGTGCCGTTCAGGGCAAGTAAAAATTGGTTGGTTTTCGGGATGCCGCACCCCGGTAATTGCCTGTTAAGGCAAGGTTTGTTCCGTGCAGTGCAACATTATTCCGAAACCTGCTAATACGAAAAAAAGAGAGAAATTCTGCAAAGCAGAATTTCTCTCTTTTCAGCTTGTAGAAAAACCTGCTTTGGCAATCAGACCAGAGCAGGTTTTTGGTTTGTAAACAAGAAGGAAGATGGAAAAAGCAGCGAAATGTTGGGCGTATTTTCGCGCAATCTGGACCGTTTG
>CALWNE010000044.1 GCA_944382705.1 uncultured Allofournierella sp. | reverse complement strand
TTTCTCAGATACAATACGCTTGCATCCACGAATTACTTGTTTTTTGGAATTGTTTAATGTGATTTTCCATCACAATTAAGGTTCCGTTCAAGCTTCTTGATATTGTTCAATTTTCAAGGTCCTGGTCGCTTTTCTCTTGCGAGATAGCTTGTTTATTATATCTCGCCTTCAGTGCTTTGTCAAGTACTTTTTTCAAGATTTTTTATTCAGCTTTTCAGCGACAACCGCATTATCTGCGGCTCAGTTATAATATCACATTCCGTACCCATAAGTCAACACCTTTTTTTCAATCTTTTTCGCATTTTTTTAAAACTCCTTCAAACTCTCTTTTTGCTTATAATATGTATATAAGAACTTTTTTCCTTGTTCAGCTCTTAAAAAAACAATCCGTTTCGGTGCGCAAAACACACCGAAACGGATTTAAAGCCAAACTCCTGTTTTAATTCAAAAATCTCAAACTTTCTGTTTACAGATTTTTGCTCTGCTCCATTACCCAGTCATACACCTGCTGAGCTACAGGAGCAATAGCCCCTTCCTCAAAAGGCACTGTAAAGCCGGCCGCTTTCACCAAACCGCCGTAGGTGTCGCTTCCGCCCTTCTGTACCAAAGCCAGGTAACGCTGCCATGCATCCTTGGGGTCTTTCAGGTGGGCTGCAAAGAATTGCAAAGACACCATCTGTGCCAGGCAGTAATCAATGTAATAGAAGGCGTGCTGGTAAATGTGCAGCTGCCGCTGCCAACCTGCACCACGGCTGTAGAAGGGCAGGCCATCAAAATCAATCCAGGGCCGGTATTTTTTCTCCAGCTCCAACCACACCTGATTGCGCTCCTGTGCAGTCAGCTGAGGCTGGCTGTACACAACATGCTGGAACTCATCCACCATACAGCCGTAGGGCAAAAAGGTGAGGGCATCCTGTGCATGGGATACAGCATATTTTGCGGTATCCTCCTTAAAGAACAGCTCATGCCAGGGGCTGGTGAGGAACTCCATAGACATACTGTGAATCTCACAGCTTTCCAAGCCGGGGCTGGCCAGTTCCTGGCACATTCCCTGCTGAGCCGCAACCCATGCCTGGAATGCGTGACCTGCTTCGTGGGTGAGCACATCCACATCGCCGGCAGTGCCATTGAAGTTGGAGAACACAAAGGGAGCACCGTAACCAGGAATGGTCTCGCAGTAGCCGCCGGGTGCTTTGCCGGGACGGCTTACCAGGTCGAACAGCTCACTTTCGGTCATGAAATCAATAAATTCTGCGGTTTCGGGGCTAAGCTCCCGGTACATATCCACTGCCTTTTGCAGCAGTTCCTTGTCGTTGCCCTTGGGAGTGGGGTTTCCATCCACAAAGCTAACGGTGATATCGTAGAATTTTGCATCCTTTACACCAATGCGCTCAAACTGAGCCTGCATGGCTTTGTAGGCCAGCGGAGTAACCGACTGCGCCACCTGATCCCGAAAACTCTTTACATCCTGCTCGTTGTAGCCAAGGCGGCCCATTCGCAGATAAGACAGGGGTACATAGTTGTCATATCCCAGCTTGCGGGCCTGGGCGTTGCGGTTTTCAATCATGCGGGTGTAGATTTCGTCCAGTTCTTCTTGATGGCTGTCAAAGAACTTTCCCTCTGCCTCAAAGGCAGCCTTACGCACTGCCCCGTCCAAACTCTGTTTGTAAGGGCCCAGCTCCGGCAGGGTGAGGGTTTTACCATCAAACTCCACCTGTGCACCAGCGTAGAGCTTTTGGTAACGGCTGGCCAACGCATTTTCCTCCTGCATCAGCTCCAGCAGTTCCTCATTGGAGCTGGCAGCGGCCACCTCCATCTTTTCCAGCAGAATTTCGCCGTACTTGTCTGCCAACGCTGCTTTATGGGGGCTGCTCAAAATAGCACGATACAGGTTCAGCCGGGCATTTTCCACAGCAGGGTCATGGGCATCAAAAAAATCGTTTTCTGCGGTGTAGAATTCATCCCGGGTATTCAAGGTGTACCGAATCCGTGCCAGTCGGGCAGCGGTGCTGTAATCGTCATCCAACTTTCTGTGCTCTGCAAATACCTGCACCAGCTGTTCGCCGTCCTGTGCCTGCTGGGCTTTTGCGGTAAGCATCTGGTAAGCCTCCAGAACCTTGTCCACATCCGGACGCTGGTAGTTCATATCGCCAAACTTGCAATACTGCATTTTCTATTCTCTCCTTTACTGCCCGATTTCACAAACCGGGCTTATTACTCTTATTTTATACCCTGCAAGTGGATTTTTCAAACTTTTTCTACTCTTTTGCAGCAGCAGTGTGATAAATTGCACTTGTTGCTAGCGCTAAGTGGGGGTATAATAGACCTTGCAGAGTAAAAACCTGTGCGTCAAGTGCCAGCCCGACGGGGAGTTGCGGGCCGGACGAAAGAATCCCTTGCAGGGTTCTGCGGTGCAGGTTTTGCATCCCGCTGCTGCATAAACCGCAGGGGAGACAAGCATCGTGGTTTGGTTTGCCCTGCCCGGGGTCGGCCCCATGCTGAATGTTCTTTCCTCCTTTTGTGCGGCATTGCACCATAAAAGGAGGTTTTCTTTATGTTTTCATCCCTTACGCAATGCTTTCGCCAGTCTGCCCGGCAGTTTCATCATCCCCGCACGCTGGCCCTCACCGCCCTGCTGGTGGCGCTTAACCTAACGCTGGACGCTCTCAACATTCGCATCCAGCTTACCCCCCAGCTGCGCATCAGCCTTGGCTTTGTGGCCCTTGCCATGGTGGGTATGCTGTTCGGCCCCATTACTGCCATGACCGCTGGGGCGGCCAGCGATTTTGTGGGCTGGCTGCTGAACAACGGCGGCGGTGCCTATTTTCCCGGTTTTACCATCACTGCCATTCTGGCCGGGTTAATCTGGGGCGTTGCCCTTTACCAAAAGCCCCTGCGGTGGTATCGGGTATTGGCTGCCAAACTCACCATCAATGTGCTGTTGAACATTCTGCTCAATAGCTTCTGGCTTTACTTATACTATGGCAAGGCGTTTCAGCTGGCCACCCTGCCCCTGCGCATTGGCAAAAATCTGCTTATGCTTCCGCTGGAAGTATTTTTAGTATTGCTGGTAGGCCGGCTGGTACAGCAAATCTACCGCCGCAGCTCCCCTACCCATCTTTAAATCCAATTTTATGGCCCAGCCGGCTTTCTGCACCGGCTGGGCCATTTTTTAATCCGCTTATTGTTCAGCGCAAAATACCTGCTGGCCATCCTTGTAGGTTGCCAGCACCCGGATGCTTCGCAGCTGGCTGGGTTCCACCTGGGTGGGGTCTGCACTGAGCACCACCAAATCCGCCCGCTTGCCGGGAGTAATCGTTCCCTTTTGGTCCTCCTCATGGTACTGGTAAGCCCCATACACCGTGAGCGCTTTCAAAGCCTCATAGGCGGTGATGGCCTGTGCATCTCCCAGCCGACGGCCGCTTCGGGTAACCCGATTGACCGCACAAAACAAACTGTCGATGCAATCGGGCGCCAGCACCGGGCTGTCCATATGAAAAGTAAACGGGATGCCCAGCTCCTGAGCAGTGCGGGCCGGGCTAATCTGGCTTGCCCGCTCCTGACCAAAGTTTTTGCAGTGCACATCTCCCCAATACCAGGTGTGGGCCACAAAAAAGCTGGGCATGATGTTCTTTTGCTTGAGCAAAGGCAGCTGGTCCGGCCGCAGCAGCTGGGCGTGAATCATCACATCCCGGTGCTGGCTGGGCTGCTCGTGCGCATCCAAAAACTGCTGGGCCGCCGCATCTCCATTGCAATGGCACAAAAGCTGCTTGCCCGCCTGCCGGGCCTGCTCCACATAGTCCCGCACCTGCTGGTCGGTGTACACCGGGTAGCCCCGGTAGTCCGCCGGGCCGTTTTGGTAAGGCTGGCTTACCCAGGCGGTACGCCCCTGGGGGCTTCCGTCCAAAAACAGCTTGTAACCGCCGATTTTAAAATGCCCCTTATAAACCCCATCGTATTCCGGATGTTTTGCTGGCAGATCGCTGTGCTTGCGGATGTCCGCATACCCCACCACATCCAGCTTCAGTGCACCGCTCTCAGCGGCTGTACTCAGCACCGAATATTCATAGTCCTTCAGCAAACCATCCTGAGCGGTAGTAATGCCGTAACCAAAATATACCTGCTGAGCCTTGCAAAGCAGCCCCTGGCTGTTATCGCTTTGGGTCTGCCCCAGGGCCTGTGCCGCCTGGAGGGTAAAGGCCGTTTCTTCCAGGTAGCCGTTGGGCTGCCCCTGGTCGTCTCTGCCGATTCTTCCACCCTGGGGGTCAGGAGTCTGGGCGGTGATGCCCAACTCTTCCAGCACCCGGGTGTTTACACAGCCCATGTGTCCGCTGGCGTGGCAAACCATCACCCGGCGCCCCGGCAGAGCTGCATCCAGCCATTGGCGGGTGGGATGCTCTGCCCCCGGCAGATCATTGTTGTCGTATCCAAACCCAATAATCATTTCTTCGGGGCCGCGGTTTTCTTTTTCCACAAACTCCTGCAACCGCTGGGCAATTTCCTGCTGGCTTGCCGTGCCCGCAAGGCTGGCAAACTGCAAGGTGCTGCTGTATTGCACAATATGGCTGTGGCCATCAATAAAACCGGGCAGCAACGCTGCTCCTTTCAAGTCCAGCAGCTCAGCCTGGGGAGCCTGAGCTTTCAATGCATCCAAATCCCCCACCCCGTCAATGCGCCCCTGACGCACCAGTACCGCCTGGGGACGCAGACAGGCTTCGTCCATGGTGAGAATATGACCGCCGTAAAAAATTTGTTCGTTCATGGGTACACTTCCTTTCCTAAAGAGCCGTACTGCCCGTATGCTGCAAACGATTATACTTTTAGGGTACCACAGGAACATGAACAAATTACAACCCGGCCCTATTTTCCTTGAATTTTATCAAAAATAAAAAAGGAAGCACCGGGTTTCGGCACTTCCTTTTGTAAGTAAATTGTTTTGCAAGCTTACAGTCTCAGCACATAACGCTCCAAGGCTTTAGCTACACCGCCTCGGTCGTTGGTGTCCGTTACCGTATGGGCCAGCTGACGGATGGACTCCGGCGCATTGCCCATGGCAACACTCAAGCCCACTGCCTGCAGCATGGCGGCATCGTTTTCAGAGTCGCCGCAGGCCATCACCTGCTGAGGGGCAATGCCCAGCTTACGGCCCAATGCCAACAGAGCCGTTCCCTTGTCCGCTCCCGGTGCACTGATTTCCAGGTTGCTTTCGGTGCTGGATACCACCGTATAGCAGCCCAGCTGCTCAATCAGCTGGCGGGCCTTGCTTCGTTTTGCCTCATCGTCAAAAAACAGGTTGCATTTTTCAAACCCTACCTGCCGGCCAATAAATTCCTCCATATCCTCCACCGGCTTGCGGGTCTTGGCCAGATAGCCCTCCATGCCTTTGGGCGCCCACTGGGCTACACAGTCCAGGTCCTTTTGCTGGGTGTATCCTTGGCCTTCCACAAACACATCCCACACCAGATAAAGCCCCTCCACCAAGCGGCGCACCTGCTGCACCTGCTCCACCGTAAGCCATGTTTTCTGAATGATATTTCCGGTGGCCGTTTCCACTATGGTAGCGCCATTGGAGGTTACCGCATAATCCACGCCGGGAATCTCCAAAAATGCTTTGGGCACCGCCGCCAGCGGGCGGCCCGTGGCGGGAATCACCAGGCAGCCCTGAGCATTGGCCCGGGCGATGGTTTGCAGGGTGCGGGCACTAATCTGCTTGTTGCTGTCCAGCACGGTACCATCCAAATCCAACCCTACCAGCCGGATATCTCTCTGTTCCATCATTGTTTGCCCAGCTCCTTGTTTTTTTCGTAGCTGGCGATTACAGCATTCATGGCAGCCGCCCGCATCCCCCGCTCCTCCAGCGCACGCACACCCTGAATGGTGCTGCCGCCGGGGCTGCATACTGCATCTTTTAGCTGGCCCGGATGACTGCCGGTTTCCAGCACCATATCCGCAGCACCGGCCAGGGTCTGTGCTGCATACTCCATGGCCTTTGCCCGGGGCAGACCACAGGCCACTGCTCCATCGGCCAGTGCCTCCAAAAACAGGTAAGCAAAAGCCGGGCCGCAGCCTGCCAGCGCACTGGCGGCATCCATCTGGCTTTCCTCCAACGCATCCAGCCGGCCCGCCGTGGCCATGATTTGGCAGAACTCCTCCACCTCCTCAGGCTGTACCAGCTGATTGGGTGTGTACAAAATCATTCCCTTGCCAATGGAACTGGGGGTGTTGGGCATAATCCGCAAAATGGGTGCCTCCATGCCCAGCTGGCTGGCCAGTGTTGCCAGGGTAACACCTGCGGCCATGCTTACCAGAATGTACCGATCCCTGCGCTGCTTCAGTACCGGTGCCAGCTCCTGCAACAGCTGGCCCATCTGATGGGGCTTTACACCCAGCACAATAAACTTGGCACCGGCCGCCAGCGCCTGGTTATCCTGAGCCATCCGGCAGCCCAGCTGGTCTTTCAACTCCTGTACCTTCTGGAGGCTGCGGCTGGTGATCACCACCTGCTGGGCATTCCAGCGGCAGGCCGCCCGGGCCAGTGCACCACCCATGTTCCCCACTCCAATAAAGCCAATGGTACTGCTCATTTCGCTCTCTCCTTCTGCCGGGCCAAGGGCCAGGTATCTGTGATTTTTGTACAGCATACACCCCGCCGGGCCAATTTGTCAATCCTGGGCGAAATCGCAGCAAAAAGGCACGGCCCAAAGGGGCCGTGCCTTTTAAAAGCAAACTGCACGCTTTGCAGGTTATTCATAGCGCAATGCCTCGATGGGGTCCAGCTTGGCGGCTTTGTTGGCCGGATAGTAACCAAAAAATACACCAATCGCCATGGAAAAGCCCACCGCCAGCAAAATGGCCGAGATACTGGGCCGGGCCGCATACCCCATGAGGGTTGCCCCCAACGCTCCCAGGCCCACACCTAACATTACACCCAGGATGCCGCCAACGGCACAGATAACCACCGCCTCGGTGATAAACTGCACCCGGATGGCCAGCCCCGGCGCACCCAGCGCTTTGCGGGTGCCGATTTCACGGGTACGCTCGGTGATGCTCACCAGCATAATGTTCATTACGCCAATACCGCCCACCAGCAGGCTGATGGCCGCAATGGCACTGATGGCCAGCTGCACCGTGGCCATCATGCTGGTCATGGTCTCCAGCATACTCTCCATGCTGGTGGCCGTTACCGTATAGCTTTCATTGCGGGTATAAAAGCTGGCAAAAAAACTTTTAGTATTGCTCAGCAAGGTTTGGGTATCGGCACCGGGTACCGCCACCACCGTAAAGCTCTGGTAACCCTGATTGGCAGAGGCCAGCTTCCGGGCGGTTTGCAGCGGAACGAACATCTCGGTCACCGGGTCGGACCCGGTCAGGCTTACATAACCATCCTCCTCGTATTCGTACACACCGGCCACATAAAACTTGAACAGCTGGTTGTTTACGGTCACTTCAAAGGATTGCCCCAGCACCGAAGCGCCGCTGGTTCCAAACACGCTTTCACAAAACAGGTCGGATACCACAGCCACCTGCCGCTGGTCGTCCTCATCTTTAATGAAGCGGCCGTGAAGCAGGGTTAAGTCGTTGGCCGCTGCATAATCGGCATTGACGCCTTCCATGGTGGCACTTACCGTGGTACTTTCCTGCTGCACCTGAGCGGTGCCCACCGACTGGGTCAGGATAATGGCAGACACCTGGTCTCCATAGCCCTGCTTGTATTCCTCAATCATGGCATCGGTTATCAAATCCTCTGCGGAGGGGCTGGAAGGGCCGAACATCCGCACATTGCCCTGGCTGCTGTCATCGGAGCTTTTTTGCTGCAGGCTCACGGTGATGTTGTTCACGCCAAAGCTCTGCATACTGTCGGTCAAAGAACCGGTCAGGGAATCACCCACCGTCACAATGGCAATCACGGAGCCAATGCCAATGATGATACCCAACACGGTAAGCAGGGCACGCATCTTGTTGGCCCACAGGCTGGCAAAGGCCATGTCCACATTGTCAAACATCTGCACGGCGGCCCACCCCCTTTCGCTCTCCAATGAACTGACCATCTCGCAGGGTCAAAATCCGTTCACATTCCTCTGCCAGCTCCTGGCTGTGGGTAATCAGCACAATGGTCATGCCCTGCCGGTGCAGCTGGTGAAAAATATCCATCACGGTGCGGCTGGTGGCCGAATCCAAAGCGCCGGTGGGCTCGTCGGCCAGCAGCAGTGCCGGCTGGTTGACCAGGGCGCGGGCAATGGCCACTCGCTGTTTCTGCCCGCCGGAAAGCTCGTTGGGCTGATGCTTTTCCCGTCCGTCCATCTGCACCATAGCCAAAAGCTCTCTGGCTCGCTGGGTGCGCTGGCGGGCTGGAACGCCTGCATACAACATGGGCAGCTCCACATTTTTAAGAGCACTGGTTCGGCCAATCAGATTAAAGGTCTGGAACACAAACCCAATTTTCTGGTTGCGAATGGTGGAAAGCTCTTTATCCCGTGCTGCGCCAATGTCCACTCCGTCCAGCAGATAGGACCCTTTGGTAGCCCGGTCCAGCGCTCCAATGATATTCATCAGGGTGGATTTGCCGCTGCCGGATTCACCCACAATGGCAACAAAATCCCCTTCATATACCGTCAAATCAATGCCATGCAAGATTTCCAGCTCGTTGGGCTGGCCTATGTTATAGGTTTTTACGATGCCATTCATTTCAATGATTGGGCGTTTCATGCCGGTCAGCCCCCCATTCCGGGAGCGCCGCCCTGGCCGCCGCCTTGTGCATTGCCGCCACGATTGCCGCCCATGCCACCGCTGGCCATATCACCAGGCATTGTTGCGCCAAACTCCATGCCGCCCATCATGCCGCCGCCCATCATAGGCGAATCAGTGGTTTCGGTGGCTTCTTCCTGGTTGGCACTAGCCCGTACCACCAGGCCTTCGCTCAGCTCCACACCGGAAATTTCGGTGTAATAGTCATTCTGCTGGCCCAGGGTAACTGTTACCGGCTCAAACACCTGTTCGCCGTCACTTTGGCCCTGCTGCACATAAATCACATAGGTACCGTCTTCCTGCTCCTCCACAGCATCCAGCGGCACTGTAAACACATCTTCGGTGGTGGAAACCATAATTTCCACCTTTGCATTGGTGCCAATCAGCAAGCCGCTGTTTGCATCGTCCACCGTTACCTCTGCCGCAAAGGTGGAGGAGGAAGAACCGCCGCCGGTAGCAGTGGGAGAAATCTGGGTCAGGGTACCGGCCACCTCGCCGTCCATCACATCGCTGGTAATGCGGGCACTCATGCCAACCTGTACGCTCTCAATGTCGTACTCCGCAATGCTGATGGAAATTTTCAGTTTATCCGGGTTCTGGATGGTGGCAGCCACCCCTTCAATGCTGCTGCCAACGGTGGCATTCAGTGCCGTTACCTTACCGCTGGTTTCTGCCTTGAGGGTGCACTCCTCCAGCTGTTCCTGCAAATCCTCCAGCTCATCGCTCTCGCCGGATTTATTGTAAGTCTCCAAGGCTTCCGCACGGGTATCCTCGGCATTTTCGGCGGTTTTCAGTGCCTGCTCACAGGCTGTTTCCGCCTGTTCCTTGGCAGTTTTCGCCTGCTGCAAAGCCTGTTCCAGCCCATTGAATCCCACGGAATTCTGGGCTTCGGTCAGGCTCATGGCCTGCTGCTG
Source organism: uncultured Allofournierella sp. (assembly GCA_944382705.1). Lineage (GTDB taxonomy): Bacteria > Bacillota > Clostridia > Oscillospirales > Ruminococcaceae > Allofournierella. The sequence continues at coordinate 78,888 of CALWNE010000044.1, read as the reverse complement.
ATACTCCTGCTTTGCCTGCTCATAGGCCTTTTGTGCATTTTCTGCATCGGTCTGGGCCTGCTGCAAGCGGGTGTACGCTTCATCCCGCTTGGTCAGCAAATCCTCCTGCTGCTGGTTTGCATCCCACTCTGCATAGGCTGCATTGTATTCATTCTGGCGCTCATCCACCGTTTGAACTGCCTGGTTCCAAGCCGCCAGTTTTTCCTGCTGGGCGGCATCCGCTGCATCTGCCTTGCTTTGGAAGGTACTGATTTTTGCCGCTGCCTGATCGTAGGCTGTCTGTGCGCTGTCCAGGGTTGTCTGAGCCTGATTCAAGGTCTCCAGCGCCTCGCTGTACTGTGCCTGGGCCTCAGTGACGGAATCCTGGGCCTTTTGGTAATTTTTCAGGGCTTTTTCCTGATTTTCAGCTAAGGTTTCCTTTGCCTTTGCAATACTTTTTTCTAAACTTTCTGTATCCAGAGTGCAGATAACATCTCCCGCCTGTACCGTGTCACCTACCTGTACATTTACTTCCTTTACGGTGTATTTCAAAGAGGTAGTCACGCTGGAAAGCTCATCGCTTTGCACCGTGCCGGTGGCACTGATGGAGTCCTCCAACGAACCTTTGCTCAAGGTCACGGTGCGCACATAGCTGGTTTTTGTTACAGTGGGCATGGCACGAGCCCTGCTTTTCCACACAAATCAGCCGCCGGCAGCCAGTGCCAGCACCAGCACCACCGCCACCAGCTTTTTGTGTCCGGCCAAAATCCGCAACTTCCCAGCCGAAACCTTTGTTTCCTTACTCATACAATGCAGTTCCTCCTCGTTGCAATGGTAATGTTTGGCTTAGTATACCAGCAGTTTGTGAGTGCCTTCCGTTGAAAAAGTGAAGATTTGGTGAATGCAGCAAAAAACCGGGCAGAGAATCCTTGTTCTCTGCCCGGCTGGTGCGGCTGTTATTTAGGTTGTTTTAATTTTGTGCCAAGCTGCCCGGCTCCGGCTCCCGGTTCAAAATCTCCATGAATTCCTCGCCGGTAATGCTTTCTCGTTCCATCAAAAATGCCGAAAGCTGGTGCAGCTTATCCACATTGTCCTTTAAAATCTCCATGGCCTTGGCATGGGCGCTCTTAATCAGCTCCAGTACTTCCTCATCCACCTTCTGGGCGGTGCCTTCGCTGCAAGCCAGGGATGCATCTCCACCCAGGTACTGGTTGTTGATGGTAGCCAGAGCCATCATGTCAAACTGGCGGCTCATACCCATGCGGGTCACCATGCTGCGGGCCAGACGGGTTGCCTGCTCAATATCGTTGGAAGCACCGCTGGTGCAGCTGCCAAAAATCAGCTCCTCGGCCGCACGGCCGCCGGTGTAGGTGGCAATCTTATTAAACGCCTCCTCCCGGCTCAGCAGGTTGGTTTCCTCTTCCGGCACCTGCAAGGTGTAACCCAAAGCACCGCTGGTGCGGGGCACAATGGTAATTTTGGTCACCGGTGCGCTGTGGCTCTGCTTGGCCGCTACCAGCGCATGGCCAATCTCGTGGTAGGCCACAATCCGCTTTTCCCGAGGGCTGAGCACCTTGTTTTTGCGCTGGTACCCGGCAATTACCGTTTCCACCGCTTCCATCAGGTCCTCCTGGTTCACAATGCGCCGGTTGTGTTTTACTGCCCGCAGAGCCGCCTCGTTTACCATGTTGGCCAGCTCGGCACCGCTGGCGCCGCTGGTGGCACGGGCAATGGCCGTAAAATCCACCTTTTCGTCCACCAGCACTTTTTTGGCGTGTACCTTCAAAATGGCGGTGCGGCCCTCCAGGTCCGGCAGCTCCACCGGGATGCGCCGGTCAAACCGACCGGGCCGCAGCAGGGCTTTGTCCAGGGTTTCGGGCCGGTTGGTGGCCGCCAGAATGATGACCCCCTTGCTGCCGTCAAACCCATCCATCTCGGTAAGCAGCTGGTTCAAGGTTTGCTCACGCTCATCGTTGCCGCCGCTCACACCGGCTGCATTGTCCCGGCTTTTGCCAATGGTATCAATCTCATCAATAAACACAATGCAGGGTGCCTTTTCCGCCGCCTGCTTAAACAGGTCACGCACACGGGCTGCGCCCATACCCACAAACATTTCCACAAACTCGCTGCCTGCAATGCTAAAAAACGGCACGCCGGCCTCACCGGCCACTGCTTTAGCCAGCAAGGTTTTGCCGGTGCCCGGAGGGCCCACCAGCAAAGCACCCTTGGGCAGAGTGGCGCCAATGCTGTTGTATTTTTTGGGGTTGTGCAAAAAGTCCACAATCTCCTGCAAGGCTTCCTTAGCTTCATCCTGCCCGGCCACATCGGCAAAAGTCTTGCCGGTTTGCGCCTCCACATACACCTTGGCGTTGGACTTGCCAAAGCTCATGGCACCGGGGCCGCCCATCCGCTTCATCACAGTGCGGCTCAAAATCTGGCCCAGGGCCACCATCAGCAGCACCGGAATCACCAGGCTGAACAGCATCCGTATCAACGGGGAAGTCTGGGTGGGGGTCACACCACTGAACTCCACCGCCTTGCCATCCGGGCCGGTGGCATCCAGCAGACGCTCCACCCGGTCCGGGTCATTCACCCAGGCCGTTTGGTAAATGCGCTCCTTGCCGTTTTCGTCCATGGCTTTGTAGGCAATCACGCCCTTGCTTGTGTCCTCCTCCACTGCAATAACCTTTTGGTTTTCCAGTGCGGTCACAAACTGGTTGTAGCTCACCTGCTCCACCCGTCCGGTCAAAAAACCGGGCAGGGCCAGCGCATTGATGAACAGCAGCAAAAGCAATGCACCTGTATAGTAGTAAATAATCGCTCTTTTTGGGGGCTTTGGCCCTGTTTTTTTCATAAATTCTCTCCGCCTTTTCTCCCTTCCATCCAGCATGGCCCACCTGCTGGGGGCAGGGGGCAGCTGCATTTTGGGCAGTATGGTTCTTTCTTAGCATACCCGAACCATATGAAGAATGTATGAACGAACACAAAAGTTTTCTGATTGGTCAAATTTATGGCCTTTTCCGGTTCTCTGGTTCAAGCCATGGTGCGCAGCGCCTCCTGGGGTGCAGGGCCCAGGGCATCCAGCACTTCTTTGAGTACCTCCAGGGATTTTTCCTTGCCGGTAAGGCGCACTGCCAGATAGGGCTTTGCCCCTGCATCCAGCTTGACCCTGCCGGGCAGTGCCGCCATGGCCTGCTTAATGCGGGAGGCGGTGTACCCATCCGAATACAAAATCAGCTGGTCTTTCTTCTGGCCAATCTCATAAATAGCTGCCTGGGCTGCCTTCACACGCACCAGCGAAATATCCACAAGGCCCGCCACGCTGGCAGGTACATCGCCGTAGCGGTCAATCAGTTCGTCCAGCACATCCTGCGCATCCTCCTGGGTTTGGATGGCGGCAATGCGCTTGTAAGCCTCAATGCGCCCGGCTGCTTCCTCAATGTACCGCTCTGGGATGTAAGCATCCACCGCAATGTCCAGCAAACACTCGCTCTTGTCCGGTGCGGCAGGTTCTCCCTTGGCCATGGCAATGGCGTTATTCAAAATCTTTACATACAGCTCATAGCCCACGGCCTCCATGTGCCCGTGCTGGCTCTGCCCCAGCAGGCTGCCTGCACCCCGAATCTGCAAGTCCCGCATGGCAATGCGGAAGCCGGAACCAAAGCTGGTAAATTCCCGGATGGCCGAAAGCCGCTTGGCTGCCACATCGGTGAGCACCTTATCCCGCCGGAAGGTAAAGTAGGCGTAGGCTTTTCGGCCGGAACGGCCCACCCGGCCCCGGATCTGGTACAGCTGGGCCAAACCCATCCGGTCAGAATCCTCAATAATCAGGGTGTTGCAGTTGCGCACATCCACGCCGGTTTCAATCAGGGTGGTGCAAACCAAAATATCAATGTCCCCATCCAGCAGTTGCTGCCAAACCTGGGAGAGCTGCTCCTCGGTCATCTTACCGTGGGCGGTGGCAATCCGTGCCCCCGGTGCCATCTGGGCCACCTGGGCTGCGCACAGGTCAATGGTCTCCACCCGGTTGTGGAGATAGTACACTTGGCCGCCCCGGGCCAGCTCCTTGCGGATGGCCTCGGCCACAATGTTTGCGTCAAACTCCATCACATAGGTTTCAATGGGCTGGCGCTCCACCGGCGGCTCCTCGATGGTGCTCATATCCCGGATGCCGCTCATGGCCATGTTCAGTGTTCGGGGGATGGGCGTGGCCGAAAGGGTGAGCATATCCACCCCAATAAAGGACTCCTTGAGTTTTTCCTTGTGCTTTACGCCAAACCGCTGCTCCTCGTCGATGATGACCAGGCCCAGATCCTTAAACTTTACATCGCTGCTCAAAATCCGGTGGGTGCCCACCACCACATCCACGGTGCCCTCCTTCAGGCCACGGATGGTTTCCTTCTGCTGAGTGGGGGTTCTAAAACGGCTCAAAAGCCCGGCTTTCACAGGGAATGCCTCCATGCGGGCCATCAGTCCGTTGTAATGCTGCCAGGCCAGCAGGGTGGTGGGGGCCAGAATGGCGCACTGCTTGCCCCCCATAATGCACTTGAAGGCCGCCCGCAGGGCCACCTCGGTTTTGCCCACACCCACATCGCCGCAGAGCAGCCGGTCCATGGGCCAGGCTTTTTCCATATCCTGTTTGATTTCTGCCGCCGCTTTTAGCTGGTCGCCGGTTTCATCGTATTCAAACCGGGTTTCAAAATCCCGCTGCCAGTCCCCGTCCTCCGGGAAGGCAAAGCCCTTTGCCTGGCGGCGCTGGGCATACAGCTGAATCAGCTCCTGGGCCATCTCTGCCGCCGCTGCCTTTACCTTGCGGCGGGTGCGGTTCCACTCCGCACCGCCCAGCTTTGCCAATTTCACCTTTTCCGCATCGCCGGGGGCGGTGTAACGGCTCAGCAAATCCAGCTGCGTTACCGGCACATACAGGGTGTCCCCCTTGTCGTAGCTGATTTTCAGGTAATCCTTCACCACTCCCTGTACCTCCAGCCGCTGGATGCCGGTGTACATACCAATGCCGTGGTTCTGGTGTACCACATAGTCGCCGGGCTTTATGTCCGTCAGGCTGGAAAGGGCGTTCTTGTTTTTGGGGCGGGGCTTCTTGGCCGGGTCGGCCTGGCCTGCCTTGCGGCTGGTCAGCAGGGCATACCGTGCAAAGGGGTACTCCGCACCGGCGCTGGTGTGGCCGGGCCGCACCGCCACAATGCCCGCCCCTGGCCGCACATCCTTGGCCGCAGTGGCCGCAAAGCCTTTTGCCGCCAGGTCCTTGGCCAGAGCAGCCGCTGCACGGGGGGTACCCGCCAGCAGCTCCACGCACCAACCCTGATCCACCAGCGGCTTTAAATCCTCCATCAGGCTTGCCAGCTCTCCGCTGAAGGGAGGGTGGGCATGGGCCGGTGCATTCACAATTTCTTTCAGCTTCAAATCCGGCAGGCTGCGGGCAAAGTTTTCGCAGCACAGGGTGCGCTGGTGCTCCGCTTCCTTCCAGAGCCAGGCCGTCTGCTGGTACAGTACATCCAGCCCCGGGCAGAGTACCCCGGCCTCAAACAGACCCTTTATCTCCTCCTCCCGGCGGAACTGGGTGGCCTTGTGGGCCTCCCGGATGGAACTTACCTCCTCCAGCACAAGCAGCGGCTCATCCAGATAGTCCAAAAGGGTGGCAGGCTGGGGATAGCGGATGCCCAGGTACTTATCCAGTGCCTGGGGCACAATGCCTGCATCCAGCTGCTGCAAGTCCTGCTCCATGGCCTGCTCCATGGCTTTGCGCCGGGGACCGGTGCAGTTTCCCAGTGCCTGGCGCAAAGCAGCTGCCGTCTGCTCTGCATCCCCAAACAGCACCTCCCTTGCAGGGGAGATGTGCAGCTTTTCCACCGGCTCGTCCCGCCGCTGGCTCAGCACATCAAAGGAGGCCATGGTGTCGATTTCATCGCCCCAGAACTCCGCCCGGACGGGCACTTTTCCATCGGAGGAAAAGATATCCACAATACCGCCCCGCACGCTGAATTGTCCCGGCCCTTCCACCTGGCTGCGCCGGTGGTATCCCGCCGCCAGCAGCCGGGCGGTAAGTTCCTTTACCGGCATGGTCATGCCGGGGCGCAGGGTAAAGGTCTTGGCGCAAAATTCTTGTTTGGGCACCGTGTATTGCAGCAGTGCTTCTTCCGAAACGCATACCGCCCGGATTCGGCCAGCCACCAAATCCCCCAGCACTGAAAGCCGCCGGTACTCATATTCCCGCCCGGCTCCCTCCAGAGGCCGGAGCATAAAATCTCTGGCCGGAAAGACCGCTGCCGGCAGGCCAAAGGCTTCCAGGTCCTGGGCAAACCGGGTAGCCTGCCCCTCTCCTGCCGTTACCACCAGCACCGGCCGCTGCAAATCCTGTGCCAGCTGGGCCAGCAGCTGCGCATGACCCACCGGAGGCATACCGAACAGGGCCGTTACACCCGGATGTTCCAGTGCCTGGCGCAGTCGCTTGTATTCGTTGGTTGGTTTCAGCTGTTCAAACAGCGTGGACATGATGGCTCCTCCTTTCTGCCCTGTGGGCAGAACAATTCCCCCGGCACAGCTCTGCCCAGGGTAGAATCAACAGGCCGGGCAAAAGCCCGGCCTGCATCGGTCGTGTGTTCTATTATAAAAAAAATCACCGGGCTGCGCCAGTCGTTTTCACGGTTTTTTTGCGACACAGCCCGGTAATTTTTGTGGCCGTAAAACGCAGCTGACTACCATTCCACCTGGGTGGCTTTCAGCCGGTAACTCTGGCCATATTCACTTTGGTAGCTTTCGTATACGCCGGTCACCGTTACCAGGGTGCCCGGTTCTGGGTAATCCTCCGGGTAAACCCCTTCGTCCCACACAAATTCCATACCTTGCTGGCAGCAGGCCAGGGCATCCGCAACCATTACGGTAAACATCAGCCTGTCAGGGGCCAAATCGTCGTATACGGTAAATTGCCCCATCACCCGAATGGTCTTGCCTGTGTACTCGTCCGGCAGCATCATAATATTGAACATCTCGCCGTACAGCACGGTGCTGCTCAGTCCCACCAGGTCCACATCCACCCCATCCGGGGTGCTCTGCTCCGCCGGGGATTGGCTGGGCTGGTTCCAAAGCTCCGGCACCGGTTCGGGGCTGGCAGTGGGGGTGGGGGTGGCCAAGGCAGCGCTGCTTTGGCTAGACTTGGCCGAACCACATCCGGCCAGCAAGGCCACCGCCAAAACCGCAGCAAAGCCCTGCATCAGCCGCTTCATGCCCGGCTCCTTCCTGCTGCCAGGCTCACCAGCCAGCACAGGCCAAACACAGCAATGTCCACCGCCACAATGGTAGAGCCCACCGGGGTACCGGCCAAAATGGAAATCACAATGCCCACAAAGGCACTCACCACGCCCAGCACCGCCGAGCAGATGGTAACCGCCCGAAAGCTTTTGAACAGCCGCATGGCCGAAAGGGCCGGAAAAATCACCAGGGCGGAAATCAGCAGCGAGCCCACCAGATTCATGGCCAGCACAATGATAACAGCAATCACCACCGCCAGCAGCAGGTTATAGGCCCCGGCATGAACACCAGAGGATTTTGCAAAGGTTTCGTCAAAGGTAACGGCAAAGATTTTGTTATAAAACAGCACAAAAATCAGCACCACCGCCACCGAAAGACCGGCGCACAGCCACACCTCTGTAAGGGTCAGCGTCAGGATGGAGGTGGAACCAAACAGGGTGGTACACACATCCCCCGAAAGATTGGTAGAGGTGGAAAACAGGTTCATCAGCAGGTAGCCAATGGCCAGCGAACCCACCGAAATCATGGCTACCGCCGCATCGCCCTTGATTTTGGCATTCTGGCTGGTGCGCAGCAGCAGTACCGCACACAAAATGGTTACCGGCAGCACAAACAGCATTTCATTGGTAAGGTTCATCACCGAAGCAATGGCAATGGCACCAAAGGCCGTGTGGGAAAGGCCATCGCCAATAAACGAAAACCGTTTCAGCACCAGCGTTACCCCAATCAGGGAGGAACACAGGGCAATCAGCACCCCCACAATCAGCGCATACCGCACAAAGGGATAGGCCATGTACTGGCTCAACTGGGTCATCCATTCCATTCATCGGCCCTCCTTCCGGTCCGCAAAATTCTGGGCCATACCGCTGGCAAGATACTCCTGCCGGGTGCCAAAAAACACCTGTTTGCCCAGATGCAGCACATGGCTGGCGCATTCCAGGGCAGCATCCAGATCGTGGGAGATCATCACCACGGTCACGCCTTCCCGGTTTACCTGCTGAATCAACTGGTACAAATCTGCCGCAGCGCTGGGGTCCAGGCCGGAAACAGGCTCGTCCAGCAGCAGTAGCTTTTGGGTGGCGCACAAGGCCCGTGCCAGCAGCACCCGCTGCTGCTGACCGCCGGAAAGCTCCCGGTAGCAGCGGCGGGCCAGATGCTCTGCCCCCATCTTTTTCAGGTTCTGGGCAGCCAGCTGCTTTTCTGCCTTGTTGTAAAAGGGACGCAGCCCGCAGCGGCCCTGGCAGCCGGACAACACAATCTCCCACACCGAGGCAGGAAAATCCCGCTGTACCGCTGTCTGCTGAGGCAGATAGCCAATGTCTCCGGCCTTCATGCCGTCCCCCATCTCAATGCTGCCGCCCATGGCAGGGTGCAGCCCCAACAGGGTTTTCATCAGGGTGCTTTTGCCTGCACCATTTTCGCCCAAGATGCACAGGCAGTCCCCTGCCTGTACGGTAAAATTTAAATCCTTTAAAATGGCCTTGCCCTCATAACCAAGGCAAAGGTCTTTTGCAACGAGTTGTGCCACCATGCACGCTCCTTTTGTCTAAGTCAGGTCAGGCCAGTGCCTGCTTGAGTACCTGCAAATTTTCTTCCATAATGCTCAGATAGCTTGCGCCCTGCTCTATCTGCTTACTTCCCACCGACTGCATGGAGTTCAAACTCAGCACCTGCTGGTTCTTTTGGGTGGTGCTGTCCACCACTGTCTGGGCAATTTTATGCTGGGCCCCGTCAATGGTCAGTACGCAGGGCAGCTGCAATTCATCCACCTTCTGGGCCAAAAATGCCACCGTAGCAAAGCTGGCTTCCGTCTCGGCAGAGCAGCCTGCAAAAGCTGCGTAGTACTCCAGGCCATAATCATCCACCAGATAGCGGAAGGGGAACCGGTCGCCAAACAGCAGCGTCTTGCAGGCGGCACCGTCCACTGCCTGCTGGTAAGCCTCATCCAGCTGGGCCAGCTGGGCATTGTAGCGGTCCAAATTCTGCTGATAGTCCGCTGCGTGGTCGGGGTCCAGCTGCGCCAGAGCCTCCTGAATGGCTTTGCACAGGATTTGTGCATTTTTTAAGGACAGCCAGATGTGCTCATCCGCTTCCTCTGCCACTTCCTCATGGTCATGGTCATGCTCCACTGCCTCATGCTCCTCATGGTCGTGGTCGTCATGCTCCTCTTCTTCATGGTCATGACTATGGTCGTGACTCTCTGGCTCCATGCCCTCCACCAGCTCCTCGGTTTTTACCCGGTCACCCAAAACCTCCATCAGGTTGAGCACCTTGCGATTCGGGTTTGCCTGGTTGGCCAATGCCTCCTCCACCCATGCGTCAGAGGTGCCTCCTACATAAATCAGCAGGTCGCAGTCGGCAATGGTGCGCATATCCGCTGCGCTGGGCTGGTAGCTGTGCATATCCACCCCGTCTTTTGCCAGCAGGGTTACCTGGGCCTGGGCATTCTCGCCCAAAATCTGCCGTACCCAGTCATATTCCGGAAAAATCGTGGTCACAATGTTCAGCTGAGCCGAATCACCGCTGTTTTGGGATGCAGTCTGAGAAGGGGCTGCTCCACCGGTGCAGCCGGTCAAGGCAGTGGCTGCGGCAAGTGCAGCGGCGGCAAATGCAGTCAAATTCTTTTTAAACTTCATGGGTTTCTCCTTTTGTGTGATGGCAGCAGCTGCAATGGCAAGGCTCCGGCAAAGTCTGGCCGGTGCGGCAATCCTGGCACAGGCCGTACAGCACCGTGCGCCGGGGGTCCACCGCAAAGCCGTGGTGCTCCAGCACATGCCGGGCAATCTCGGCCAGCTGTTCGCATTCCAGATGAATCAGCACGCCGCATTTTTCGCACTTGCAATGGAAATGCTGGCCGCACTGCTCCCGGTTCTGGTGGCCGGTGTAGGCAAAACAGGCGGGGCTGTTGGCATCAATGATGTACTTGTCCACCAGCCCCTGCTCCACCAGCCGTTCCAGATGCCGGTAGATGGTTGCGGTGCCAATGCTGCGCCCCTGCCGGGCAAAATAAGCCCGTATCTCCGCCACCGTCCTGTGGCGGCCAGGCATACTTTTCAGGTAGGCAAGCAGTTCTTCTCCCTGCTTGGTTTTGTAGGCTTGCTTGGGCTGCATCTGCGCTCCTCCAATTTGAAAACTGTTTTCATATTACACGCCTTTGTGCCTGCTGTCAACCAAATTTCCATAATCCACCGCCATTCTGCAAACCTGTAAAGGATTTGTGCAATCCACAAAAACCCTCTCCAACTTACGCAGCAAAGCCCCCAGCCTTGCAGGCTGGGGGCTTTGTGGTTTACCGGTTAAATTTGTTTTGTGCCTGTGTCAGCTGGCCGGCCATAATCAGCCGCACCGCCTGTTCAATATCCGGCAGCCGGGCCTCAAAGGCTTTCCGGTCCTCCCCTTCCATGCGGCCCAGCACCCAGTTGGCCAGGTCGTATTCCGGGTGGGGCTTTTGGCCCACGCCCAGCCGCACACGGCAGAAAGCATCGGAACCAAACCGGGCGATGATATCCTTCAGGCCGTTGTGCCCGCCGGCAGAACCACTGGGCCGGATGCGGATTTTGCCCGGGTTCTGGGTAATGTCGTCGCACAGCACCACCACCCGTTCCAGCGGAATTTTATAAAACGCCGCCATGGCCTGAATGCTCCGGCCAGACAGGTTCATGTAGGTTTGGGGCTTCAGCAGCAGCACCTTGGTGCCATCCACCACGGCCTGGCCGTAAAGGCCCTCAAACTTTGCCTTGTTTACCGTTGCCCCCCACTTCTGGGCCAGGTAATCAATGGCATCAAAGCCCACATTGTGGCGGGTCAGGTCATACTGGCTGCCCGGGTTGCCCAGGCCCACCACCAGCCACTCCCCCTGGGGGTCTGCTTTTTTAAACAACATACGGATTCCTCCCTTTTATCCAAGCAAAGCTGCCAAGCCCAAAAGCAGGGCCAGCAGCGCCACATTGCCTGCGGTAAATACCCAAAAATACCCGGCCTTCAGGCCCCGGTATTCCCGGCTTAAAATTTTATAGGAAATCAGGCTGGCCATGCTGGCAATCAAAGTGCCAAGACCGCCCAGGTTACAGCCCACAATCAGTGCCTGCCACTGGTCTGTAAAGCCAGAAAGCAGCAGCGCCGCCGGTACATTGCTGATTACCTGGCTGGCCAGCACCGCCACAAGCTCCACATGCCCCTCCAGAACCTGGGCCAAAAACTGGCGGAACACCTCCACCTGGCCCAGATTGCCAATAAACACAAAAAAGGCCACAAAGGTTCCCAGCAGCGAGTAGTCCAGGCTTTTCAGCGTGGCCCGGTCGGTTACCAGCAAAAACACCAAAATGCCTGCCGCCACCAGCAGGGGAGAAAGCACCTTAAAAATGGCCAGCAGACAGAGCACAAAGCCCACGGCGCTCAGGCCCAGCACCTTGGGGCTGCCCAGGTTTGCCTGCAAGTGCACCCCCTCAATGGGCTGGCAGCGCAGCAGCACAATCACCGCCCCCAGGCACACTGCACTAGCCAGCGCATAGGGCAGCATCAGGCCGCAAAAGCCCACAAACCCCAGCCCGGACTTATTATATAAGTAAAGGTTTTGGGGGTTGCCCATGGGGGTGAGCATACTGCCTAGGTTAGCCGCCAGGGTCTGCATTACCACCAAAGGTACCACCAGCCACTCCTGCCGGGCCATCCGCAGCACAGCCAGCCCAAAGGGCACAAAAGTGATAAGGGCCACATCGTTGGTGATAATCATGCTGGTTACAAAGGGCAAAAACACCAGCACCCACAGCATCTGGCGGCTGGTGGCGGTGCGCTCCAGCAGCTTGCTGCCCAGATATACAAACAGGCCCGCCTGCTGAAATCCCTTCATCACCGCCATCAGGCCAAACAGCAGTGCCAGGGTGTGCCAGTCAATGTAATCTATATAGCCCACACTGGGCGGCACCAGCAGCATGGAACCCAATGCCAGCAGCACCGCAATGCAGAGCACCGCATCGTTGCGCAAAAATTCTGCTGCTTTGGCCAGCAGCCCGTTTTGTTTCATGGTTGCACCTCTCCCTTACACCATCGTTTCCTAATATAAAAAGAGCCGGGGCGCACTGGCTGCATCCCCCGGAGTATTGTTTAAAGAAGTCTCAATTCCCCGGTACCCGGCCACAGCAGCAAACCCGCAATTCCGGCCCCAAGGCCAGCGTTTTTTGTTGGACAGTTGATTATAGCTATTTTTTTACAGCCTTGTCAATACAGCCTTCCAGCCTACCTGCTTGCCCCTGTGTTTTGCCGGACAAAATCCATCCCCCCTGCTAAAAAGACTAGCATTCACCCACGGCATTTGTTAAACTTAAATCATTCTCTCGGCATTAACACCATTGTAAAGGAGCGTTTGTATGCAGCCGCATCTGAACTGGATTGCTGACCCCGAAGTGTTTGCGGTCAATCGTCTTGTCGCCCATTCCGACCACTGCTGGTACCAAACCCAGCAGGAGATGGAAACCGGTCTTATGGACCTGCGCCAGAGCCTAAATGGCAGCTGGCAGTTTCTGTACAGCCCCACCGTCCACCAGCGGCCCAGCAATTTCTGGGCCGAAGATGCCGACCACTCTCAATTCGTACCCATCCAGGTGCCCGGCCACATGGAGCTGCAAGGCCATGGCCAGATTCAATATGTGAACACCATGTATCCCTGGGATGGCCGGTGCAGCCTGCGGCCGCCCCACATCGACTGGAACGACAGCCCGTTGGGCAGCTATGTCTGCCGGTTCGATTTGCAGCCCAGCTTGCAGGATAAGCGGGTCTGCCTGTGCTTTGAAGGGGTGGAGCAGGCCTTCTTTGTCTGGCTCAACGGCCAGTTTGTGGGATACAGTGAGGACTCCTTCACCCCCGCCCACTTTGATGTAACCGATTGGGTGCGCCCCACCGGCAACCTGCTGTGTGTGGAGGTTCACAAGCACAGCAGCGCCGGCTGGCTGGAGGACCAGGACTTTTTCCGGTTCAGCGGCATCTTCCGCCCGGTGTATCTGTACGGCAAGCCCTCCATTCACATCGAAGATTTGTGGCTGCGGGCAGACCTTGCACCGGACCTTACCACCGGCACCCTCTCCCCCCGGCTGCGGCTTTCCGGGCAAACCCAAGGGGCCCGCATCACCTGCACCGTCACCGACCCCCTGGGCCGCTGCCTGCTGGAGGAATCCATCGACCCCGCAGCAGACCAGACCTTCCAGATGCCCAACATCCACCCCTGAAGCCATGAACACCCTGTTTTATACTCGGTGCTGTTCTCTGTTTGGGACAGTGAGGGCCAACTGGTGGAGCTGGTGCCCTACAAAACCGGGTTCCGGCATTTTGAATTAAAAAACGGCCTGTATGTAATGGACGAAACCAACCTGGAAACCCACGGCTCCTGGCAGAAGATGGGCAAGGTAGAACCCAGCTGGAACATCCCCGGCAGCCTTCCCCAATGGCGGGAGTGTGTGCTGGACCGGGCACGCTCCATGTTTGAACGGGATAAAAACCATACCAGCATCCTGATTTGGTCCTGCAGCAACGAATCCTACGCAGGGAAAACATTCTGGCCATGAGCCAGTTTTTCCGCCAGCAGGACCCCAGCCGGCTGGTGCACTACGAGGGTGTGTTCCACAACCGGGCCTTTGACGCCATCAGCGACATGGAAAGCCGGATGTACGCCACCCCTCAGGACATCCGGGACTAGTTGTCCTCCAACCCTGCAAAGCCCTTTTTGCTCTGCGAGTATATGCACGACATGGGCAACAGCCTTGGCGGCATGGAAAGCTACATCCGCCTGGCCGATGAATTCGCCCAGTACCAGGGCGGCTTTATCTGGGATTACATGGACCAGGCCCTCTGGTACACCGATTCCCTGGGCCGCCGGGTGCTGGGCTACGGCAGTGATTTTGGCGAGCGTCCCACCGACTACAATTTCAGTGCAAATGGCATTGTCTTTGCGGACGGCACCCCAAAACCTGCCATGCAGGAGGTGCGCTACTGGTATTCCACACCTGCCCAGCGGGCTGCCCACGACCGGTTCAACCAAACGGCCGCCCAGCAGCTGCAAAATGCCGACCATCAGGAACAGCTGCCCCCCTCTCAGCGCACCACCCTCACCCTGATGGGTGCGGTACGAGGGGTTGGCGGCATCGACAGCTGGGGCTCGGATGTGGAGCCAGCCTACCGAATCTCCGGCGAACAGAACCATGCCTTCTCCTGCATCATTCAGCTGTAAGCAATGCTGCCCCTGCCCGGAAAGGATTGTATCATTCCGGGCCATTAAGCCCCTTATACATGGTTTTCTCTGGGCCTTGCGGCTCTTTCCCCATTGGATTTTAAATACACACCAGGAGGACATCCCAATGCTGCACATGATTGTAGAGCAAACCCACAGCTATCCCATGCGGATGGAGTACAACCCCGCAACCAACCAGTTTACCGAAACCGGCTATAAATCCCTGAAATACGAACGGGGGTTCACAAAACCCTATGGCTGGATTAAGGAATCCGGCACCCCGCCCTCCCCCCACTGGGACTGCATTCTGATGACCGAACGGGAGGTGGAACTGGGCGATCAACTGCCCATCCGGGTAATTGGCGTATTTAAGCGGGCCGATTTAGACCACAAATATGTGGCGGTGGAAGCAGCCAGAGACATCCAGGATATCTCCCAGCTAACCCCGCAGGAACAGGCGGAGCTGAACAAGCTGTATCCCCACATCGGCCCCGGGGAAGGCTGGTTTGGCCAGGCAGAAGCCGCCTATTGCATGGAGCACCACGCAAAGGCCCTGTAATCCCCCGCCGGGCTGCATCGTCCGGCCGGTTCTGCTTATCCAGACAAAACAAATATCTTAAACAAGGCACAGGCCCTGCTTACCCATGGCAAGCAGGGCCTGTGCCTTTTAATTATCCCCTTTTAAGTGCCCATGGCACCGGCTCAAAAATCCTATTCTGGAACAATCAAACAGGATGCGGCAGCAAAAAACGAGTGGTTTGCAGCCTTTAAAGGCTGTAAACCACTCGTCTTGAAATATAAAAACAGTGTAGATGCAACAGTCATGCTGCAAAAACACAAGCAACAAATGTGGTGAGCCACGCTGCGGCCAAACACGGGAATAGATAGAGCAGGGGATTTTTTATTTTGTCGTCTCTTTTTTGTGTGTCCTGTTTGGCCGTGCAGAAATCCATTATCGCGGAGACAACACTTACCAGCATAATCGCTGCAAAAGACAGGTAGCAGAGTTTCAACGGAAGGATTGCAGCGATACACAGAATATTCCAAACTGCCCCCCAAAAGAAACATCAGGCAAAGTATAGAATAAAAAGTTTTTGGTTTCATATGTTTCCACCTTCCTTCTTCACTTATTACCTATTCACTTACAAAAATCCCGGGCAGGCAGTGCAAATTGGTGAAGCGTAAAACCGCCAATAAGTAAAAATCCCGAATGCTATCGCATTCGGGATTTTTGGTGCCGGTGGTGGGACTTGAACCCACACGGTGTCGCCACCAACGGATTTTGAGTCCGCATCGTCTGCCATTCCGACACACCGGCATTTTTATGGAACAGTAGCTATTATACTCTATCTTTGGCAGAATTGCAAGCCTCTTTCCAGCATTTTTTATTATCCTTTTTCTCCAAAAAAGAACAGCCTCACCAATTCCTCTGGCAATCGGGCCTTTTGGGGGCATACCTATGGCATCATATACTGCCATGTATTGTAAGCACTGGCCAGGATGATAAGCCCCATCAAACCCACAAACAGCTTTTCCACCCTTTGGTTGTCCATTTGTTTGTTCACAATGCGCCCCGCTGCACCGCCCAGAATGCCGCTGAACACCATCAGCACCAGTGTGATTGCTGTAAACTGGGGTACCGTTCGGGTAATCAGGGTGGTGGCAAAGCTGGTGGCCTGGCTGAACAAAATGATATAAAGGCTATTCGCCGCAGCGGTTTTGGTATCCATGCCGAAAAAAAAGTACAAAACCACCAAATTGATTGGGCCGCCGCCAATGCCCAAAAAGCTGGACATAATCCCCAGCAGCACCCCAATGGTACCACAGGCAACCAGCGAAGTTACCTGTAAGGTGGAGATTTTTTCTTTGTTGAGGGTATACAGCAGGGTCAGCAGGGTAATCACCAGCAGGCAAGCCGCCTGTACCCCGCCTACCATATCCGGGTTGGGCAAACTGTTTTTTACCGCCGAAAACATCTGCTTGCCCAGCACACCGCCTACCGCTGCGCCAAAGGCCAGCGGCGTGGCGGTTTTCAGGTTGACGGATTGTTCCTTTGCCAGCATGGACTTTATCACGCTGTAACAGCTCATGGCCAGTACCGTGCAGCCAGATAAAAAGCTTATGGTGCTAACACTGGCCCACCCAAACAAATCCAGCGCCGGTTTCATGATAACTCCGCCGCCTATGCCGCAGATTGCCCCTGCAACAGATGCAAAAAAGCCAACCAGTGCAAACAACATGGATTGTACAATACTCATTGCATTCTGCGCTTCCCTTCCACTTCATGGTATCCCCAGCCTTTGAACAATCCAGTTGGTGCCGGGCTGGGTTTATCCATCCATTGATTGAACTTTAGTGTACCATGTTATACAGCGCTGTACAAGAATCCCTTATTTTTTGCAAATAAACGGTTTTTTCGTGCCCCTGGGCCAGCACTGCCCTTTAACATGGGCTAATCCTCTTTTCCGGGGCCAGCATTGTTTCTGGGCCGGCACCTCTCCCTCAGGTGAGCCTTTTCATAAAGCCAATTAACCTTCTCACAAAACCAGCCCGGCAGCGGGGTATAATGGCTCCGCCTGTATTGGTTGCCAGCAGCCCTCAACCGCCACCGTCTTTTGTCCAAAAGCTTTTCGGCCCGTTTAGTTTTCAACGCAACCATCTGCTTTATGTTTAAAACCAAAGCGATTGGCTCAATGCCCCTGCAACTTAGCCGAGGCACCTTACTTGTTTTGGATAAAAAAAGAACAGACACATTCGTGTCTGTTCTTTTTGGTGGGAGCGGGTGGATTCGAACCACCGAAGCAAAACGCAACAGATTTACAGTCTGCCCCCTTTGGCCGCTCGGGAACACTCCCATATTCAATTCTTTTTGTTTGCCCTCATCGCTGAGTGCTTGTTTATTATAGCAACCATTTCTCGAAAATGCAAGCCCTTTTTTGAAATTTTTTAAAAAAATTTTTAAAAAATCCAAATCTCACGGTTCCGCACTGGTTTTTCTGCGGCCTTAATCCCCCGCAAACCCGCATTACAGGCCGATTTACAGCCAACTCTACAGATTGCAGTACCCCTTGCCATTTTTTCGGCAACGCCTGCTGCACACCCCAAAATCAGGGGTTGCCAGCTAACTTTCACAAAAATTAAGGTTCTATTCACAAAATTCGCTTTACTTTTGTGCTATATTAAATTAGATAAACTAAAATGGATCTTATTCCTTAGGCAAAGGAGGTACTGCAATATGGCAGAATTTTCGGAATACTCTAAAGTTACCCCGGCACAGGAAGCACTGGCCCAAACCTGCTTGTGCAACAGCCGGATTGACCCCCAGGATTATCTGCGCTACGATGTAAAACGGGGCCTGCGTGACCTGAACGGTACCGGTGTGGTAGCCGGTCTCACCGAAATCAGCGAGATTGTGAGCAGCAAACTGGTCAATGGCGAAAAAGTCCCCTGCGAGGGCCAGCTGTTTTACCGGGGCTATTCCATCCAGGACCTGGTGAACGGCTTTTTAAAAGATAACCGGTTTGGCTTTGAAGAAACTGCCTACCTGCTGATGTTTGGCCAGCTGCCGGATGCTCAGGCCCTGGCTGATTTTAACCAGCAGCTGGCTTTTTACCGCAGTCTGCCCACCAACTTTGTGCGGGATGTGATTTTAAAAGCCCCCAGCCCGGATATGATGAATGTGATGGCCCGGTGCGTGCTCACCATGGGCAGCTACGACGAACGGCCGGACGACATCAGCCTGCCCAATGTAATCCGCCAGTGCATGGACCTGATTGCCATCTTCCCCCTGATTGCTGTGTATGGCTACCAGGCTTACAACCACTACAAAAACGGCAGCAGCCTTTACATCCATGCCCCCCGGCCAGAGCTTTCCACAGCGGAAAACATTCTGACCCTGCTGCGGCCAGACAGGGCCTATACCCCTCTGGAAGCCCGGATTCTGGATTTGTGCCTGGTGCTCCATGCCGAGCATGGCGGCGGCAACAACTCCACCTTTACCACCCATGTGGTCACCAGTTCCGGCACCGACACCTATAGCTGCATGGCCGCTGCACTGGCCAGCCTGAAAGGCCCCCGCCACGGCGGTGCCAACATTAAGGTAGTGCAGATGTTTGAGGATATGAAACAAACCCTGCCGGACTGGACGGACGAGGACGCCATCTGCCATTATCTCAACCAGCTGCTGGAAGGCAACGCCTTCGACAAAAGCGGCCTGATTTACGGCATGGGGCACGCAGTTTATTCCATCAGTGACCCCCGTGCAAGCATCCTGCGCAGCTTTGTGGAGCAGCTCAGCCAGGAAAAGGGCCTGCACGAGGAATACGAGCTTTACTCCGCTGTGGAACGGCTTGCGCCCCAGGTGATTATGGAAAAACGCCGCATCTACAAAGGCGTTTCCGCCAACATCGACTTTTACAGCGGCTTTGTGTACCGTATGCTGGACCTTCCTCCGGAACTGTATACTCCCATCTTTGCCATGGGCCGCATTGCCGGCTGGAGTGCCCACCGGATGGAGGAGCTGATTAACATGAGCAAAATCATCCGCCCTGCCTATGTGGCGGTACAGCCCCGCCGGGAATACCAGCCTCTGGAACAGCGGGATTAAACGGCACACCTGCGCTGCCCGGCCTCAGCCAACATTCCCCTGCTGTTTCTTTGCTGCAATCCAACAAAAAATCACCCTGTCCGACGGACAGGGTGATTTTTTGTTATTCACGCACAATCGCTCAAACCTGCAAAGCAGCTTTGCAGTCTGGCTTTACCGCACGATAACCTGCTTGGGGCAAACCGTTACGCAGGCACCGCAGCCGGTGCACTTATCGTAATCAATGCGAGCCAGGTTGTTGGTTACATGGATGGCATCGCTGGGGCAGGCCTTCTGGCATTTCATGCAGCCAATGCAGCCAGTGGTGCACTCCTTCATTACCTGGGCGCCCCGCTCGGTGTTGTTGCACCGCACCTGAGGCTTTGCATGGGTGTTGGCACAAATTTCAATCACCTGATGGGGGCACACCTTGGCACAGGCGCCGCAGCCGGTGCACTTATCCACATCCACCTGGGCAATGCCTTCCACAATGTGCATGGCATCAAAGGGGCAGGCACGCACACAGTCGCCCAGGCCCATGCAGCCATGCACGCAAGCCTTGGGGCCGCCATGCAGCGCAGCTGCGGCAGCACAGGTAGCAATGCCCTTGTAATCAAACTTCTGTCCGCACACGCCAGGCTTGCCCTGGCAGCCCACCACTGCCTTTACAACCGCAGCAGACCCAGCAGACACACCCATAAGGGCGGCCACATCCTCGGCGCACTTTGCGCCGCCGGGCACACACTTGTTTACCTCAGCGCCAGACTCCACAATGGCCTTGGCGTAGTCAGCACAGCCTGCATAGCCGCAGGCGCCGCAGTTTGCACCGGGCAGACAGCCGGAAACCTGCCCAATGCGGGGGTCCTCCTCCACTGCCATAAATTTTGCAGCCAGCACCAGAATCACTGCACCCAGGAAGCCTACTGCAGTCACAATGGAAATCGCTAATGCAATTGTCATGGTTTCGGCCTCCTTTTACATCGTTCCAAAAATGTTTTCAATCATGCCGGCAAAGCCGCCAAAGCTCAGTGCAGTGGCCGAAGCAGCCACCAGCGTAATGGGCAGGCCTTCAAAGCACTTGGGGGGCTGTGCATCCTCCAGCCGCTTGCGCACGCCGGAAAAAATCACCATAGCCAGCATAAAGCCAACACCTGCACCCAAAGCGCACACAATAGACTCCACAAAGGTGTAGCCGCTGTCAATGTTCAGCACGGTCACACCCAGCACAGCGCAGTTGGTGGTAATCAGGGGCAGATAAACACCCAGGGCCTTGTGCAGAGGAGGCATGAATTTTTTCATGGCCACCTCCACCAGCTGTACCAGCACGGCAATTATCAGAATAAACACGATGGTTTGCAGGTAACCCAAATCCCATTTCAGATTCCCCTCGGCATCCACAGGGGTGAGCAAAAAGGTCTGAATGGGCCAGGTTACAGCCGTGGCCAGGGTCATAACAAAGATTACGGCGCAGCTCATGCCCACCGCAGAGTTCAGCTTTTTGGAAACACCCAAAAACGGACAGATTCCCAAAAACTTTACCAGCACATAGTTATCCACCAAAATCATGGTGAAAAAGATTGCAGCCAGCTTTGCAGCCATCAGTCACAGCCCCCTTTGCAAGCGCCCTTGGAGGGGCAGCCTTCGCAGCCAATGCTGCGGTCTACTTTTTTGCCCAGCCTTTCTTCCAGCCAGATTACCAGTGCCATCAGAATGCCAAAGGTAAAAAAGCCGCCAGCCGGGGTGGTCATAAAGGTAAAACGGTCGATGCTTTCCGGAATGATGGTCATGCCGAACCAGCTGCCGGAGCCCACAATCTCACGGATCGAAGCCATTACCACCAGGGTGATGGTAAAGCCCAGGCCCATGCCCAGGCCGTCCAGGGCCGAATCCAGAGGCTTGTTTTTGGAGGCAAACATCTCTGCACGGCCCAGAATGATGCAGTTTACCACAATCAGGGGCAAAAACACGCCCAGGGCCTTATCCAGCTGGGGCACATAGGCCTTTACCAGCATCTGCACAATGGACACAAAGGTTGCAATCACGGTAATATAGGCGGGCAGACGCACCTTATCGGGGATGATGTTCCGCAGCAGCGAGATTGCCACATTGGAGCACACCAGCACAAAGGTAGCGGCAATGCCCATGCCCAGGCCGTTAAAGGCCAGGGTGGTAACAGCCAGGGTGGGGCAGGTGCCCAGCACCAGGCGCAGAACCGGGTTCTCCTTTACGAGGCCGTTGGTCAAAATCTGCAATTTATTCATGGTATTCCAGCCTCCTTTCAGGATGCAAATCCGGCTGCATAAGCCTGAATGCATTTGCGAACTGCTTTCTTTACGCCCTTACTGCTTTCGGTGGCGCCAGCGGCGGCGTCCACGCCATCCAGGCTGGCCTCATCTGCAAGGCCCTGGTACTGGCTCAGGTAGCTTTCGGCCAATACCCGATCGCCAATGCCGGGGGTCTGGCCGGAAGCATCCACCCACACGCCGGTTACCGTGCCGTCGGCACCAAAGCCAACGCCAACCAGCAGCGGGCCGCTTTCGTATTCGTAGCCATTTGCCTGGGCAAACAGCACACAGCTGCCGTCGTCGCCCTGCCATGCCTCCTGAATGCCTTCCGGTGCAGTAATCTGCGTCAAGGCTGCGCCGGGAGCCAGAACCTGCTCTAGTGCTTCTTCCTTGGTAAGCACCACAGCAGTTTCAGCAGGGGCACTCTCGCTTTCCTCCGGCTCGCTGGAGGTGCTCTCCTCTGTCTGTGCCAAAGCAGCAGCAGAATCGGGATTCAGCGCCACATAGGCAGCAATGGCCTTGCGCACCGCTTTCTTTACGCCCTTGCTGCTTTCGGTGGCGCCTGCGACGGCATCCACACCATCCAGCCCAGGCTCGCCCACAATGCCGGTGTACTGGTCCAGATACTCCGCACTGGTTACCTGGTCACCAATGCCAGGGGTCTGGCCAGAGGCATCCACCCATACACCGGTGATTTCGCCCTGAGCATCAAAGCCCACCGCTACCACCAGCGGTGCCTGAGCGTATTCATAGCCCTGGTCCTGGGCGTAAATCACATAGCTTCCATTATCGCCCTGCCATACCTCGGTGGCCTTTTCCACCGGGTCAATCTGGGTCAGGGCAGCGCCCGGGGCCAGCATGGCCCGCACTTCTTCGGGAGTCATGGAGCTGGTGTCCACCTCCACGGTGGCCTGCTGGCCCAGTGCAACCTCATTAAAGCAGTTAATGGCTGCATTCACAGCGGCCAGTGCCGCCTTGGAAGAAACCGTTACACCGCTGATCATATCCACATCACCGGCTTGCAGCTGGCCAGACTTGCCCTCAAAGCTCTTGGCCAGTGCCTGGCCCTGGGCGTCGTTTGCATCCTCCAGCTTTTTGCCGTAACCGGCAGTCTCGCTGTTTTCCATAAATTTAACCTTCAGCACGGTGCCCTGGTCATCCAGCGCCACAACGGCGGGCACATTGCCGCCAAAGCCCTTGCCATAGGTCTCAAACACCCAGCCTGCGCCGTTGGTGGCTTTCAGCACCTTGGTCACATTGCTGGTGGCAAAATCGGTAATTTCCTCAAACCCGTCGGCCTCAGGCAGTACCTCCATGTAGGCTGCGTTGGCAGCCGCCTGAAGCTGCTGGGCAATCACAGGAGCGGTGAACTGGTTGGTCACAGCCAAAGCGCCGCTTGCCGCCATACAGATGACCACCAACACCACCACAGGCTTTAAAAAATTTTCCCAGGTGTTGTTTTTCATGGGTTATGCCGCTCCTTTCGCTTGTTTTTTTGCGCCCAAGGGCTTCTGTCGGGTCAAGTCGTTGATGTAGGGCACCAGCAGGTTCATAAACAAAATGGCGTAAGAAACGCCCTCTGCCATGTTGGCAAAGTCACGGATTGCAAAGGTAATCAGACCCAGGCCCAGGCCAAACACCAGCTTGCCCTTCAGGGTGAAGGGGCTGGTTACATAATCGGTAGCCATAAATACAGCGCCAAACAGCAAGCCGCCGCTGAGCACCTGGCGCAGAGCCAGGCTGCCGGCAGTAGCCAGGGCGGTGCCAAAGGCTGCCTCGGAACCCTGCATGGTTTCCACCAGGGTATGCAACAGGCTGAACAGCGCAAAGCTGCCCACATAAGCCACCGGAATGGCTGCGCTGATGGTGCGGCTGGCCACCAGCCATACAAAGCCAAGCAGAATAGCCACAGCGCAGGTTTCGCCCAGAACGCCGCCATGCACGCCCAGCAAAAGGTCCATAAGGGGGTACTGACCCAGCAGAGAGCTGCCGTCTGCTGCCACCGCCTGCAAAGGGGTGGCACTAGCCACTGCATCAATGCCGGTCAGAGTGTTCTGGGCAGCTTCCGGGTAGGTCCAGGCGGTCATGCGGGTACCAAAACCGGTAAACAGCACAATGCGGCCCACCAGGGCGGGGTTTACAAAGTTAAAGCCCAGGCCGCCAAACAGCTGCTTGGTTACCACAATGGCAATGAACGCACCCACAATGGCAATCCACAAGGGCAGCGTTACCGGGAAATTCAACGCCAGAATCAGGCCGGTTACCACAGCGGAGAGATCCCCCACCGGGCAGGGCTTTTTCATCAAACGGGTATACAAAAATTCAAACCCCACGCAGGCTGCGGTGGTAACACCAATCAGCAGCAGAGCGCGCAGGCCAAAAATCACGGTGCTTGCCACAACACAGGGCAGCAGAGCCAAAATCACACTGCCCATCAGCTTACGGGTGGAGGAATGATCCACCAGGTGAGGCGAAGCCGTAACCATCAAACGGTTCTCCATTTATTTCTGCTCCTCCTTTTGGGCAAATCGCTTTGCCAGGCTCATGGTCTGCGTCACCGGTCGCTTAGCCGGGCAGACATAGCTGCAGCTACCGCACAGCATACACAAATCCACGCAGAGCTGTTTCAGCGCTGCGTCGTCCTTTTTATTAAAGGCACCGGCAATCTGTACCGGAGCCAGACCCATGGGGCAGGCATCAATGCAGCGGCCACAGCGGATGCAGGGGCCCATTTCCGGCTTTTGTGCGGCGGACTGGCTCAGTGCCAACAGTCCGTTGGTCTGCTTAATCACGGGGCTCTCCAGGCTGGGCATGGAAACACCCATCATGGGGCCGCCGCTGATAAGCTTTGCCACCGGCTCCTTCAAGCCGCAGAACTCCAGCACCTGGCTGGCAGGGGTACCAATGGGCACCTCCACATTCTTGGGGCTGGCCACTGCGTCGCCATCCACGGTGACACGCTTTTTCACCAACGGCATACCGGTTTCCAGATAGCTGCCCAGCACAGACAGGGTGGTAACATTCATCACCACCACGCCCACATCTGCCGGCAGGCCACCCTGGGGCACCTCTGCACCGGTGAGTTTTTCCACCAGCACCTTTTCGGCACCCTGGGGGTAGTGGGCAGGCAGCACCTTTACACTCATACCAGGCACGGCGGCAGCCATCTGCTCCATTGCCTTGATGCACTGGGGCTTGTTGCTCTCAATGCCCATAATGCACTTGCTGATGCCCAGATGCTTCATCACCGCTTGGATGCCCTTCTGAATGGTATCTCCATGCTCCAGCATCTCCCGGGTATCCGAGGTAAGATAAGGCTCACATTCCGCAGCATTCACCAGCAGGGTGTGCAGGGTCTTTTTGCTGTCCAGCTTCACCGCAGTGGGGAAGCCAGCGCCGCCCAAGCCCACCAGGCCGCTGTTTCGCACGGCCTCCAGCAATTCCTGGCGGTTGGTCACCTTAGGGGCCTTAACGGAGGGATCCACCGTCTGCTGGCCGTCCGGCTCAATGGCCACAGCCATCACCGCTGTACCGGCAGCAGTGGTGTAGCTTTCCACCCCTGTAACCGTACCGGATACGCTGGAATAGATATTTGCGCTTACAGTGCCCTGTGCCTGGCCCACCAGGGTACCCACCTGCACTGCATCACCTTTTTTTACCACCGGCTCACAGGGTGTGCCGATGTGCTGCTGCATGGGCAGCAAAATTTTGCTGGGCAGCGGCATAACCACCGTTGCCTGGTCCGCTGTTGTTTTTGCGTGTGGCACCTTTGCACCCAGGGCCGCACGCTTCATTTTGTTAAACATGAATCGAACCTTCCTCCATTTACATACATACACCGTCTTTTGGGCGAAAAAAATCCCCTGACAAAAGACACTTTCTTCTTTATTTTAATTTTTTTTCAAAATCAAGTCAACATTTCCGGCGGCGTTGTAATCTTTTTAGCGGTTTTTTCCTGCCGGGGGATTCATCTGTCAAATTGTGGTCAATCTTCCCTGTTTTAAGGCAGCAGCGCAGCATTTCGGGTGCTGCAAACCGACGGACTTTTTTGTGAGACAAAAGCAAAAGCGCAACCAATCTTTGGTGGATTGGCTGCGCTTTTGCAAAACTCCTCACAAAAATGTTTGGCGCAATATCCCCTCTTAGCTGTTCGGCGTGCATTGCAGGGTGTTGCCCTGGCAATTTTGCCTTGGGATTCTGCCGGGTGCAGTCTACCATTTTATTCGGTTCCGTGGTATACTAAAGCAAACCAACACCACTGTGCTTGGCACATCGTAAAGGAGGCATATTGTATGAAAACCATGCTCAAGATTTTCGCCTTAATCTGCGCCGCTGCCGCCGCTGTACTGGGCCTCGCCCTCTTAAAAGAGGAAAATAGCTCTCAGTACATCCCCATTTATGACACTGACGACGATCTGTATTAATATTTTACTGCCTGCGGATTCACCGCAGGCTTTTTTGTTTTAACCCCAACGCCACCGCTCCATGGAACTTGCAATAGCAGCCCCGCACCGGCCGCCATACCGCTGCCGCAAAATGGCAGCTGCCAGCCTTCCCCCTGGGACAGGCCGGCAAATTTAGACCCTTCCGCTTTTTCAATGACCGTAAACAGGCATACCCACACCCAGGCGGCGGATTCAATGATGGGAATCGACTTAATTGGGCAGCTGATTTTGTTCGCTGATTTGCCTGGCCTATTTTTTGAGGTATTTTTAGCCAAAATTGAGGCATTGTCAAGATAACACAAAAAGCCCACAAACGGCTCTACAAGGCCATTTGTGGGCTTTTTTATGGAGCTGGTGGACGGATTCGAACCCCCGACCTGCTGATTACAAATCAGCTGCACTACCAGCTGTGCTACACCAGCGCAAAGCAAATTGCCCCCTAATTATAGCACCTTTTTGTGCTGGGAGCAACCCCCTACGCTGTATTTTTTGTGTTTTAATGGTTTTGCGCAAGGCATTCTTCCAGCCGGCACAAGTCCTCCAGGCTTAACTGCTCCGGCCGTACCGTGGGGCTCAGGCCTGCCTGCTCCAGCGCGGCCAGCACCTTTTCTTTGGGCAGGTGAAGTCCGCTGCTAATGGAGTTTGCCGCTGTCTTGCGCCGCTGGCTGAACGCCGCCCTCACCAGGGCAAAATAGGCCTGCTCGTTTTGGGGCTGAACTGCAGGCTGGCTGCGCACCGCCAGCTGAATCACTGCGCTGGTTACCTTCGGCGGCGGATAAAAGCTGCCCGGCTGCACCGTAAACAGCAGCTGGGGCTGGGCGTAATAGGCCACTGCATAGCTGATGGCACCGGCCTGCCGGGTTCCAGGCTCGGCACAAATACGCTGGGCTGCCTCCTTCTGCACCATTACGGTGATATGCTCAATGGGCAGTTTTTCTTCCAGCAGCCGCATCAAGATGGGGCTTGTGATGTAATAGGGCAGGTTGGCGCACACGGCCACCCGCAGGCCTGCAAATTTTTCCCGAATTAGGCCAGCCAAATCCACCTTGAGCACATCCTGCATCACCAGTTCAATGTTATCAAATTCAGCCAGCGTCTCCGCCAGCAAGGCCGGCAGGCGCTGGTCCACCTCGATTGCCACCACCTTGCTGGCCCGTTTTGCAAGTTCCTTGGTAAGCACGCCGATACCGGGGCCGATTTCAATTACGCCATAGCTTTCATCAATACCGGCTGCCTCCACAATTTTAGGGCAGATGCCGGGATTTACAATAAAGTTCTGTCCAAACCCCTTGGAAAGGGCAAAATCATGGCGGGCACACAGGTCCCGAATGGTGGAGATATCGGTAAGATTGGGCATAGACATCCGCCTTTCTTTTATGTGTTGTTGCGCAAAACAGCGCCCTGCCGCTTCGCTCCCTGTGGGGCAAGTGGGCAGAGCGCCGCCATTGTATTTGTTTTTGGGCAAAGCCCTGGCTCTCTTAGCCTTCGCCGCCCTCCTGGGGCTGGCTGTCTGCGGCAGACTCCTGGCTGGATGCACTCTCAGAGGTTTGTTCCTGTGCATCCTGGCTCTCAGCAGACTGCTCACTGTCTGCACCAGACTGCGAGCTGCTGGTGTTGCCGGCAGATACCGTTTCACCCGCCATGGTTTTGGCCACACCCAGTGCTTTCTGCACCTGGGTATCGCTTTCAACCGGCAGCAGTACGGTATCGGTGCCGTCGGTCTTGACAGCGGCCTCCACATCCACGGTCAGGCCGGTGCCATCAAAGCTGGTTCCGTCGGAAGTAAGCATCTTTGCAGTGGTAACTACCACGGCGCTGCCGTCGCTCATGCGGTGAGGTTCTGCCTGAATGGTGCCTTTGCCATAGGTAGTGGTACCTACCAGCTGTGCACCGCCCAGCTGACGCAGGCTAGCGGCAAACAACTCTGCACTGCTGGCGGTGTTGCCGTTTACCAGCACCACCATGGGCAGATCCACACTGCTTTCATCGCTGGAGCCCAGCAGCGTCTTTTCGCCATTTTTATCCTCGGCAAACACAATGTTGCCTTCCGGCACCAACTGGTCAATGCAGTTTACGGCCACATTCAGCAAACCGCCCGCATTATCCCGCACATCAAATACCAATGCCTTGGCGCCCTTGCTGTACAGCTCGCTCACCGCTTTGCTGAACTGGTTCTGGGTAGTGCCGTCAAAACGGTAAATCTTTACATAGCCATAGCTGTTATCCAGCATCTGAAATTCCACGCTGGGAATGGTGTATTTGCTTCGGTTAATGGTGTAATCGGTGGTAGTACCATCCGGGCTCATGTAGGTAATGGATACCTCGGTACCCGCCTCACCCTGCAAACGAGAGGTCACATTGGCAGCGGTCAGGCCCTTCACCTCAGAGCCATCAATGGCAGTAATGTAGCCGCCTACCTGCAATGCAAGCTCGGCTGCCGGGCTTGTATCATACACCTTGGTAATGCGGGCATAGCCAGAGGAATCCTTAATTACTTCCACACCAATGCCCATCAGGTTACCGTTTTGCAGTTCCAGCAAATCGGTGTATTGCTTGGCGGTGTAATAGGTAGCATTTTTATCGCCAATTCCCAAAATATACCCGTAACCCAGGGTATCGTACAGGGTTGCATCCTGAATGTCGCCATAATAATTAGCGCGCACATATTTATCAATTTCAGCCAGCTTGCTGTACATACTTTCCTTCTCTTTTACCGAAGGGATGGTACTGTCAAACAGTTGGCGTGCCAGAATCATGGTAACCGAAAAGGTCACCGTCATGGCAATGATAGCAATGGTCAGTGCCATGCTGATGGAAATTTTTTTATTCATGGGTTCACTTTGGCTCCTCCCTTTTGCAAGCTGGAAGGCGGCTGCTCAAACGCTGTAAATCAGCTGTATAAGCAAACCGCTGAACATGGACACCGCCATCAGCAGCGCAATGCCCAGGCTTACCGCCCGTACCAAAAATTTTGAGTCCTTGTTGTCCATACAACGCTCCTTGCGGCTTTACCCAGCCGCATGACTTCAGTAACTAATGTAGTTGCGGGGATTTTGGCGCACACCATTGATGCGCACCTCAAAATGCAGGTGGTTGCCGGTGGACCGGCCAGTGGAACCCACATAACCAATCACATCGCCCTTTTTAACCTTCTGGCCCACGCTGGCCGCAATGCTGCTCATGTGGGCATACAGCGTGGTCACGCCGTCCCCATTGTCCACCATGACCACATTTCCGTAGGTCCAGTGGCCGGTGGTGGATGAGACCGTCCCATCATGTGCTGCATAAATGGGCGTGCCGCCAGGGGCCGCAATGTCCATGCCTTTGTGGCCGGTCATAATAACGCCGTTCACATTCTGGGTGGCCCCAAACTCGGTGGTCACGGTTCCCTGAATCGGCAGGGGCCAGCAAAATCCTTCGGCGGACTGGCCGCTGCCCTGGGAGGCCTGGCTTCTGACCCATGCCTCATACTGCTGTTCGGCTTCATCGGCCTTTTTCTGCTGCTCTGCCACCACCTGGGCCTGAGCCTTTGCCTGTGCCTCCACCTGAGAGATGGCTGCATCCTGCTGCTGAATGCTCAAGGCGTATTCCGCTTCTTTTGCTTCCAGATTCTGCTGTGCCTGTTCCAGTTCTGCCCTATCCTGCTCCAACTTTTCCTGCTTCTGTTGCAGAGCGTCCTTTTCCTGGTTCATTTCCTCCAAAATCGAGAGGTCCTGCTGGCTGATACTCTGCAAGCTGTTGGAATAGCTTAGCAGGTCATAAAGACTTTGCGCACTGGCAATCATGGCAACCATGCCTGTGTCATGCATCATCTGCATGGCCTTCATCCGCTCACAAAACCCGTCCCACCGCTCATCAATGAGCGCCTGCTGGTCTGCAATGGCCTGCTGCTGCACAGCAATCTCACTAATTTTCTGGTTTACCTGGTCAATGGTATGGCTGATTTGGCTTTTGATGATGGCCTGCATATTCTCCAGGCTTTGTTTGGTTTGCTCTTCTTTTGCCTGCTGTGCCTTAATCTGCTCGTAGCACGCTTTCTCTTCTTCCAGCTTCTGCTCAGCCTGCTGCCACTCCGATTTGTAGTCTGCATAAACAGCAGCTGTACCGGAACAGCTAAATACAATACACCCAGCAGCGACTGCTGCCACCAGGCGCTTGCACCAAAGAGCAAGTGAGTTTTTCATAGGGCAGCTCCTTCATTTCAAAACATCCTAACAACCATAAAAACTTATACTTTCAAATGTTTGCGCACCGAGGTGGCAGTGCCCAGGCTGCCCAGCAGGCTGCCAAAGACCAAAAAGCCCCCCAGCACCATCCACCAAACCTGATCCATGGGCAGCAGCACCGCAGTTGCCATGCTGCTCCAAAAGCCAGCAAACAGGTTGGTATTCATCAAAAGCAGGTAGTACCCACCCAGCACCAAACCGCTGGACAGCGCTCCTGCAATCAGGCCCACCGCAATGCCTTCCACAAAGAAAGGCATCCGGATAAATGTATTGGTAGCACCCACATACTTCATGATATTAATTTCTTTACGGCGGGCAAACACGGTAAGGCGAATGGTGTTGCTGATTACCACTACGCTCACGCAGCCCAATACAACCACCAGGCCGATGCAGCCATACATGACCACATTGTTTACATTCACAACCACATCCGAAAGCTCAGCGGGAGCCACTACCTCCTGCACGCCTTCAATGGCCTGAATCTGGGGCAGGATTTCATCCAGCTGTGCCACATCTTCCAGCACAACACGGTAGTTTACAGCCAGGGGGTTTTGCTCTCCTTCCAGCACATCCAGCAGATAGGCTTTTTCTCCCATAGACTTTTTGAGCCGCTGGAGGGCCTCATCCTTGGAGATATACTCCAATTCCTTGATGCCACTGATGGAGCGCAGCTGCCCATCCAGCTGGGCCAGCGTATTTTCATCCAAATCTTCCTGGGGGTATACCACCATTTCATTCTGGCTGCGCAGGTAGCTCATCATGCTGTTCATGTTCATGGTAAACAGTCCTGCAATGCCGGTAATAATCAGGCAAACGGTAAGTACACCCACGCTGGCAAAGGTCATCAGCCGGTTGCGCAGCAAACTGTGCAGTCCCTGACCGGTCAGATATTTAAAGCTGGACCACTTCATGCCTGCACCTCCTCTTCCTGCAAGAAATCATCGGTGTTATCGGCAGAGTCACCCACCACATTACCGCGGTTGATGGTGATCACACGCTTGTTAAAGTGCCGGGCCAGCTCATGTTCATGGGTTACTACCACAACGGTAACGCCCACGCTGTTAATGGCGTTCAGCAGCTCCATCATCTCCAGGCTCAGCTCTGGGTCAATGTTGCCGGTAGGTTCGTCTGCAATAATCAGCTGGGGGCTGTGCACCAGCGCACGGGCCAGAGCAACACGCTGCTGCTCACCGCCGGAAAGCTCTTCCGGGTATTTGTTCATCTTTTCCGAAAGGCCCACCAGGCTGAACACATAGGGCACACGGCTGGCAATCTTCTTTTCGGGGATGTTGGTCACACGCATTGCAAATGCCACATTTTCGTAGGCGGTCATGCTGGGAATCAGGCGGAAATCCTGAAATACCACACCCATGTTGCGGCGCAGGTAAGGTACATCCCGCTCCTTCATGCGGCTCAAATCCTTACCGTCCACATACACACGCCCGCTGGTAGCCTTCTCCTCCCGAAGGATGAGTTTCAAAAAGGTGGACTTACCTGCGCCGGAATGGCCCAGCACAAATACAAATTCACCTTTTTTAATATGGAGGCTTACATTTTTCAGTGCGGTGTTGCCTCCTGGGTACACCTTGGAAACACGGTCAAATACTATCATATCGTCCTCTTGCTTTATCTCTGGTCAACCGGTCAAGCACGGAAAATGCTTAGTATTTTGCAGGGTTGGCACTGAGGTATTTTTTAACCATCAGGGCCACCTTAAACACGATGGCATCGTCAAACTCCCGCAGATCCAGACCAGTGAGTTTTTTAATTTTTTCCAGTCGGTACACCAGAGTATTGCGGTGCACAAACAGGCCACGGCTGGTTTCGGACACATTCAGGTTGTTCTCAAAGAACCGCTGAATGGTAAACAGAGTTTCGTTGTCCAGGCTTTCGATGCTGCCCTGCTTGAACACCTCCCGCAGGAACATTTCACACAGGGTGGTGGGCAGCTGGTAAATCAAGCGGGCAATGCCCAGATTATCGTAGCTGATAATGGACTGCTCGGTATCAAATACCTTGCCCACCTCCATGGCAACCTGAGCTTCCTTAAAGCTGGCAGCCAGGTCTTTTACATTGACGATGGGGGTTCCAATACCAATCACTGCTTTGATGTAGTGCTCGCCAGAGAGGGTATCCACAATGCTGGAAGCCAGTTTTTCCAAATCCCGCTGGTCGATGCCTTTTTTAATCTCCTTCACCAGCACGGTGTCGGTTTCGCTGATGTTGAACACAAAGTCCTTCTGCTTATCCGGGAACAGGCCGCTGACCACATCATAGGCAGAAATATCTGTACCGGAGGTCACCCGAATCAAAAACACTACACGGGAAACATCGGTGACAAAATGCAGTTCTCTGGCCTTGGCGTAGATATCGCCGGGCAGGATGTTATCCAGCACCACATTTTTGATGAAGTTGGTTTTATCGAACTTTTCATCGTGGTACTGCTTGATGCTCTGCAAACTGATGGACAGCAGACTTGCAAACTGAGCAGCCGTTTCATCTGCGCCTTCCACAAATACCGCATAGTCGTTGTGCTTGTTGGCGCTGAACTGATGGTAGCTGAAGCCATCCTTTACAAAGGTGTCGCTCACCAGCCGCTCAGCAGCAAACCCATCCCGCACTTCACCAATGCTATTGAGGTCCGAACAGGCAATAATGGCGCCGTTGTCATCCGTAACACCCACAACGCGGCCGATGGCATCCTTCATCTGACAGACTACACCTTGAAATACTCTGTTAGCCATAATTTGCTCCCCTTTTTTGATGGTTCTCGTTTCCACAATCCTATATTTTGTTATTTTTGAACAATTATAAACAATGTCTGTGTATATTTTACACAAGAGCATCTACTTTTGCAACATATTTGAGCAAAATATTATTGGGTTTATTGTGTACTTTTAAAGGACATCCAGGGCTACATTTTTACAGCCCTTTTAGCCTATTCTAAAAATGTGTGTATTTTTTGAACAAATATTGAAATCCCTTCATTTCCCAGGGGTTATGCCACTGGCTTTGGCAAGCTGTTCCACTTCCTGGGCGGTCATTTCCCGCCATTGGCCCGGCGCAAGGCTGTCATCCAGCCGCACCTCTCCAATAGCGCTGCGGTGCAGCTGGTCCACGCCCGCTCCCAGCACTCCAAACATCCGCTTGATTTGGTGGTATACTCCCTGGCGCAGCACAACCTGAGCCGCCATAGGGTCCTGAGGGTCAGGCAGCAGCCGGGCCGGCAGCATGGTATGGCCATCTGCAAGGGTTACTCCCTGCTCAAAGGCCTGCACCATTTCCTGCGTCACTGGAGTATCCAACCGCACCCAATAGGTTTTGGGTACATGGCGCTTTGGTGCAAGGATGGCGTGTGCAAAAGTGCCGTCATCGGTCAGCAGCACAAAGCCCGTGCTTGTTTTATCCAGCCGCCCTGCAGGAAACAGCTGCCTTCTGGGGAATGCCTCCTTTACCAGGTCCACCACAGTGGTATCCCGCCGGTCGGTGCTAGCGCTCACTACTCCCTGAGGCTTATGTAGCATCAGGTACACAAACTGCCGATGTTCCAGCTGCTGGCCTGCTGCTGCCACCTCATCCTGGGGCTTTAAGGCCGTATCTGCCTTTTTGCACACCTGGCCATTTACCAAAACGGCACCCCGGGCAATGCGGGCTCTCGCCTCGCTTCGGGTAAGCTGCATAGCCTGTGCTACATATTTATCCAAACGCATCGGTTCATTCTCCTTGCTGTGCGTTAAGCCTTGCTTGCATTCTCTTTGTTAAAACGAGCATGTTCCTTGTATTATAGCATAAAGCGTGGCGTATTGGTAGAACGCTGCGCCAAATTTAGGGCCGCACCGCATAATTCCAGATGGCGGAGCGTGCCCAATTTTTTCGCAACAGAACCCCTAAAAAGCAGCCAATCCTTGCGGGACTTGCAAGCATTTCACAAAACCATTGCCAAGAATTTTTGCTTGATGCTCCCCCCTTTTTCGCCTTTCAGCATAAGCTGGGCGGTGCTGCCTTCAATGTTTTGCCCCAAACAAACCAAAACCCCCTGTTCCGCAGTTTTAAACTGGGAACGGGGGGCTGTTTTCCTCAATTCAGCAAGCAGAAGCTTCCACCAGCTGATTTATTTTGATGCTGCGCATGAACTGCTCCATCTGCTGCTGAATCTGATTAAAGCAATCTTCCACAGCATGCAGCGCCTTTTCCACCTCTGTTTCAGCCGAGCTGATGTCCTCAGACCGGCTCAGTGCCAGGCAGTCTTCCATACAGTCCACAATGTCAAACAGGCTGATTTCATCCACCTTGCGGCAGAGCTTATGCCCGCCCATCACACCGCTGCGGGCGCTTACAATACCGGCCTTTTTCAAACGGCTCAACACACGGGGTACAACATTTTCGGGCACATTGGTAGCTGCGGCAATGCGGCCTGCCTGCACATATTCCTGATGCTGCGCCAAAAACAATACGCAGCGAATGCCGTAATCTGTTTCCAATCGTAATCTCATAGTGGTGTCCTCATCTTTCTTCGCCAAAGGTAAATAGAACCCATTATTGTTCTTAAGCAAAGCTTAAGAACAATACGGGGTACCCCGTATTCGATTTTTATTTACCAAAAATTTCCACTACCCCGGAGATCTGCACATCCCGGGGTAGTGGTGCTGCATTCCGAACTCAACTTAAATAGCACTGCTCAGCCCGCAGTGTATTATTAAAATAATAGGTACTATCTTGCCTTTTTATCGTAAAATTTTTTGTCTTTTTTGTCAATCCATTTTTGTGTAATATTTGTTAATTTGTACAAAAACTCATCTTAATGCTTATTTTATCCCTACACCACATATTTCTATTGCTTTTTATTTCCAATCGGTATACACTAAATTAAACAATTCCTTAAAAGGACTATATACAAGGAGGGTTTTTCCATGGATTTCTATATTTGTGACCACTGCAAAAATGTTGTAACCTACCAAACCAACAAAGGCGTGCCCATTGTATGCTGCGGCGAAAAAATGCACAAACTGGTTCCCGGCTCGGTGGATGCCGCCCAGGAAAAGCATGTTCCTGTGGTGGAGCAGGATGGCCAGACCGTTCGGGTGCAGGTGGGCAGTGTAATCCATCCCATGACGCCGGAGCACCTGATTGAGTGGATTATTCTGGAAACCAATCTTGGCTATCATCGCCGCACCCTCACCGCTCAGGACGCTCCTCAGGCCCAGTTCCAGCTGGCAGAGGGCGAAGTGCCCGCCGCTGTTTACGAATACTGCAACCTCCATGGCCTGTGGATGACTCAGCTGTAAGCGGCTCTCTTTTCTTTATCTCACAAAGCAAAACCAGCCAGCCGTTTGTTACGGCTGGCTGGTTTTTACTTTATTTATAAGCGGTTGTTTTTCTTGCCTGCAAAAAAGCACCAAAGCGCTCCGCCCAGTGCGGCCAGTGTTAAAAAGCAGGTCCCAAATATCGCCAGACCCCACCCAAATCCAAAGCTTTGGCAGAGCTGCCCCATCAATGGGCTAACTGGCAGCATGACTGTGCTGTACACCATGCTTTGTACGCTCACCAGGGTGGCTCGCTGGCTGCTGGCCAGCCGTTGGTGCAGCCAGCTGCTGACCCGAATTTCCATGGCTCCATCCATCAGACTAGCCAGGCCGCCGCCCAGCAGCGCCAACCCAAGCCTGGGCGCACCGGCTACCGCAATTCCAACCCCGATGGCCGCGCAGCTTGCCACCGCCCAGTGGGCAAACCCCTTTTTGCTGCGGCCAGCCATCCAGGCACCCAGCGCACCCAGCAAAGGAACGCAGGCCAAAACCGCACCCAGCCCATTGCCGGACAGCTGCAAGCTGGTGAGATGCTGCTGCATGAGTTGCAGCCCAAAATAGGCACAACAACCCTCCAAGCCGCTTAACACCATTACAGCTGCCACCACAGGGTTATGGAACAAAAACCCTATGCTGTGCTTTATGTGGTTGCAAATTGCTTTTGGCACAGACAGTGCCGCTAGGTTGCTTTCGGTTTGTCTGTTGCTGTCTGGCTCCTGCAAGGCCAAGCTCAGGCAAAGCCCC
The DNA here is from genome assembly GCA_944382705.1 of uncultured Allofournierella sp. GTDB lineage: Bacteria > Bacillota > Clostridia > Oscillospirales > Ruminococcaceae > Allofournierella. The sequence continues at coordinate 42,836 of CALWNE010000044.1, read as the reverse complement.
AGTACCGAAGCGGCAATCCCCAAGGTATAGGCATTGCGCCAGCCCATCCAAAGGGTTAGGCCTGCCAGCAGGGTACAGGCAGTTTCCATCATGCGGCCCAGAGCACTCAAACGGCCTGCAAGGCCAGCGTATCGCTGCGGGCACCCTGCCTGCAGCAGGCTCTCGTACACCAGAGCTTCCTGGGTGCCGCTGGCCAGATTGTAGGCCAGTGCCGTGGCCCCCATGGCCAGGCACACCCCCAGCATCCCTTGGCTGGCCAGCATACACAGGCCGGAGAGTGCCCCTACCCCATAAGAAAGGGCCAGGGTGCGTTTGCGTCCTATAAAATCCGCCAGCATACCGCTGGGCACCTCACAGCAAAAACTTACCAGGTGAAAAAACCCTTCTGCCAGACCAATTTCCCCCAGAGAGAGCCCTCTGCCCGCCAGCAGAACCACCCAAATGGGGCCCGCCAGCCCAAACCGGCCAACCAGAGCCAGTGCGTACAAGATGCGAAGTTGTCGTTGTAAATTCATAAAAAAAATTCCTTTCGTTGCAGGCTGCATCTGCGCAAACACGCAGATGGTCAGCCGGACTTTACAGCCCCTTTTTTCAACGAAAGGAATTTGGATTCATATTTTGCAGCACGGCGCAGCCAAACCCAGCCGCGGCACTTACCAAAATGCCAACAGCAGCAAGGTCAATCGGCTGCATCTAACCGGTCAATTCCATCCCATACGCTAAAAAAGGGCGCACTTCTAGACGGAAGAGCCAAATCGTTGCCTTTTTGAACCCGCAGGTTACGCATTTTCCAGCCCATGGGTACACCCTCCTTTGCTCCGGAAATCCCGGTAACTATTGTTATTTTACCATATATCCTTGTGCTTTGTCAAAGTAAATTCGCTCTCTATCCGCCTCCCGCTTTTTGCCCGGGGGCAGAGCAATTCTGCTTGGTTTTCAGCGCAAAAAACCGGCCCTCTCCCACACCCAAAGGCGTGCGGCGAGGGCCGGCGCTTATGTTCGGTTGTGCTGCAAAAAGATGGATTCCCTGGCAGCCAAGCTATGGTTCATGCCAGCCCCTGTGCCTATACCAAGGGCTGGAGACACACCCTATACAAAATGTTATTTCTTGTCGAACATATCCTTTAAGTTTTTAAAGAACCCCTTACGCTGCTCATAGTTTTCATCCTTGAGGGTATCCTCAAAGGCTTTCAGAGCCTCACGCTGGGAGCGGGAGAGCTTTTTGGGAATCTCCACATTCACCTTCACATACTGGTCACCACGACCACGGCCGCCCAGGTAGGGCACGCCCTTGCCCCGCATCCGGAAGGTTGCACCGCTCTGGGTTCCTTCAGGCACATTGTACTCCACCTTGCCGTCCACAGTGGGCACCTCAATGGCGGCACCCAAAACTGCCTGGCTAAAGGTAATGGGCACATGGACCCATACATCGTAGTTATCCCGCTCAAACATGGGGTCGGGGCGCACGGTCACAATGACGATTACATCGCCAGCAGGGCCGCCGTTCACCCCTGCATCACCCTGACCACGGAGCGCAATGCTCTGGTCATCGTTGATGCCGGCGGGAATGTTCACCTCCAGGGTCTTGCGTACGCTCACCTTGCCACTGCCATGGCAGTGACCGCAGGGTGTTTTTACAATGGTACCCTTGCCGCCGCAGCGGGAACAGGGCTGACGCTGCTGCATCACCATACCACCCATGCGGATGTTACGGGTAACCTGGCCGCTGCCGTTGCAGTCCGGGCAGGTTTCGGGGCTGGTGCCCTTGGCAGCACCGCTGCCACCGCATTCGGTGCAGGTATCCTGCTTGGTGATGTTGATGGTTTTGGTGCAGCCGTGTACAGCCTCCATAAAGCTGAGGGTCACGCCCACCCGCACATCGGCACCCTTACGGGGTGCGTTGGGGTTTGCCCGGCCACCAAAGCCGCCGCCGAACCCACCGCCAAAGATGTCGCCAAAAATATCTCCCAGGTCCACACCGCCGAACCCGCCGCCAAAGCCGCCAAAGCCGCCGCCGAACCCGCCTGCTCCGGCACCTGCGCCATAGTTGGGGTCCACACCGGCAAAGCCGAACTGGTCGTACCGGGCGCGTTTTTCCTTATCGCTCAGCACCTCGTAGGCTTCGTTCACCTCTTTGAAGCTGGCCTCCGCAGCCTTATCGCCCGGGTTCAGGTCCGGGTGATACTTTTTGGCCTGTTTGCGGTAGGCGGACTTCAGTTCGCTGTCTGTGGCGTTTTTGGCCACGCCCAGCACTTCGTAATAATCCCGTTTATCTGCCATCGTATTGTCACCTCAAGCCCGCCGGGCGGGCCTTTTCTTGTGGAATTGCAAAGTGCCGCCCCAGCGGCTGGCCACAGACACTATGGGTGGAACCCTGTGGGCGCTGGGCCATAAGCCGGGGCGGCTTTTTATTCAACCATTAAACTTCCTTAAAATCGGCATCAATCACGCCGTCATCGCCGGGGGTGCCAGCGGTGCCCTGGGCTTCCTGTGCGCCCTGAGCAGCCTGTGCATTCTTGTACAGCTCCTCGCTGATGGCATAGAATGCCTTCTGCACTTCCTCCTGCTTTGCCTTGATGGCCTCGATGTCGGTGCCCTTCAGAGCTTCCTTCAGCTCAGCCAGCTTGGACTCTACCTCAGCCTTCTTGGCTGCGTCCACCTTGTCGCCCAGCTCGTTCAGGGTCTTTTCGGTCTGGAACACCAGCTGGTCGGCATTGTTGCGGGTGTCGATGTCCTCGCGCTTCTTCTTGTCCTCAGCAGCAAACTGCTCGGCCTCACGCACAGCCTTTTCGATGTCGTCCTTGCTCATGTTGGTGGAAGCAGTGATGGTGATGCTCTGCTCCTTGCCGCTGCCCAGGTCCTTGGCACTTACATGCACAATGCCGTTTGCGTCGATGTCGAAGGTAACCTCAATCTGGGGCACGCCACGGGGAGCTGCGGGGATGCCATCCAGCTTGAACATACCCAGGCTCTTGTTGTCGGCAGCCATCTCACGCTCGCCCTGCAGAACATTTACCTCAACGCTGGGCTGGTTGTCGGCAGCGGTGGAGAAGATCTGGCTCTTCTTGGTGGGGATAGTGGTGTTGTGCTCAATGATCTTGGTGCATACGCCGCCCAGGGTCTCGATGCCCAGGCTCAGGGGGGTAACATCCAGCAGCAGGATGCCGCCCACTTCCTTGTTCAGCACGCCGCCCTGGATAGCAGCACCAATGGCCACGCACTCGTCGGGGTTGATGCCCTTGAAGGGCTCGCAGCCCATCTCCTTCTTAACAGCTTCCTGTACGGCAGGAATACGGGTAGAACCGCCCACCAGCAGCACCTTGCCCAGCTCGCTGGGACGCAGGCCAGCATCCTGCAAAGCCTTACGCACAGGCACCATGGTGCGCTCTACCAGGTCGGCAGTCATGCTGTCGAACTGAGCACGGGTCAGGGTCATATCCAGGTGCTTGGGGCCGGTTGCGTCGGCAGTAATGAAGGGCAGGTTGATGGCAGTGGAGGGCACGCCGCTCAGCTCAATCTTAGCCTTCTCGGCAGCTTCCTTCAAACGCTGTGCAGCCATCTTGTCGTTGCGCAGGTCAATGCCGTTCTCCTTCTTAAACTCATCGGCCATCCAGTCAATGATGCGCTGGTCGAAGTCGTCGCCGCCCAGGTGGGTGTCACCGTTGGTGGCCAGAACCTCGGTCACGCCGTCGCCCATCTCGATGATGGAAACGTCAAAGGTACCGCCGCCCAGGTCATATACCATGATTTTCTGGTCGGCATCCTTGTCTGCACCGTAGGCCAGAGCAGCAGCGGTGGGCTCGTTGATGATACGGCGTACATTCAGGCCGGCAATGGTGCCTGCGTCCTTGGTTGCCTGACGCTGGCTGTCGTTGAAGTAAGCAGGTACGGTGATAACAGCCTCGGTCACAGTTTCGCCCAGGTAAGCCTCAGCATCTGCCTTCAGCTTTGCCAGAATCATGGCGCTGATCTGCTGGGGGTTGTAGTCCTTGCCGTCGATGTCCACCTTGTAGTCGGTGCCCATGTGACGCTTAATGCTGATGATGGTGCGCTCGGGGTTGGTGATAGCCTGACGCTTTGCCACCTGACCTACCAGACGCTCGCCGGTCTTGGTGAAGCCCACCACACTGGGGGTGGTGCGGGCGCCTTCGGCGTTGGCGATTACAACGGGTTCGCCGCCTTCAATAACGGATACACAGCTGTTGGTCGTACCCAGGTCAATACCAATAATCTTGCTCATAATCGTTCTCTCCTTCAATGAATGCTTTCAATGTGTTAAACGGTGCCGCCTTTTACCGGGAACCATGGCTGTTATGCCAGCCCTGTAAAAGCAGCTTCGGAATTGCTTGGTTTGCGTTAAAAACAGCGGACTACTCGGCCACCACAACGGTTGCGTGGCGAACCACCTTGTCGTCCAGCTTGTAGCCTTTCTGGAATACCTGTACCACGGTGCCGCTCTCCTGGCCTTCGCCAGCAGGCTGCTGCATCACAGCACTGTGCAGCTCCGGGTCAAAAGGCTGGCCCAATGCGGGGATTTCCTCCACCTTCAGTACCTTAAAGGCCTGGGTGGCTTTATCCAGGGTCATGAGCACGCCTTTTTTGTAGTTCTCATCCTCGGTGGGAGCGTTGGCGGCCATATCCAGGGTATCCAGAATACCCAAAATCTGATTGACCGCAAACCCTACGCCGTTGTTAAAGGCTGCGTCCTTCTCCCGGCCGGCCCGCTTGCGGAAGTTCTCGTATTCTGCGGCAATGCGCATCATCTGTTCCTTGGCGGCTTCCGCTGCCTTCTGGGCAGCTTCCAGCTGGGTCTTTACTGCCTCCAGTTCTGCCTGGGGGTCTTTGGGCTGAGCGGTGGTTTCCTCCGCTGGGGTTTGTTCTGCTGCGGTTTCTTCCACCTGCTGCTCTACCTGTTCTTCCAGGTCCATTTCCTGCTTGATGTCTTGGTTCATGGGTTTTCCTCCTGTACCTTGCCAGCCATGCACTCGCCCAGCTTTAAGGCATAATATTCCAAAATGGGAATGAGTTGTTCAAACGGCATCCGGGCCGGGCCCAGTATCGCAATGGCGCCGGTCAATCCGCCCCCTGCCAGATACCGCTTGCTCACCACACAAAAACCGGGCAGCGGGCTTTGGATATCCTCACCCAGCAGCACGGTGGTGCGGCCGGTGCGGGGGGTAATCAGCCTACCGGCCTGTTCCTGGTTTGCAAAAACCTCCAGTACACTGGGCAGGTTGGGGGTCAGTTCCGGCCAGCGCAGCAGATACTGCTGGCCTTCCAAACAGGTGCGGGCTTTTGCCGCCTCATCCAGCAGGGCTGCGGCTGCATTCACCACCGGATAAAAATCCATGCTGCGGGCACCCATCTGCTGGGCTACGCTGTACAGCAGCGTTTGGTTCAAATCCGCCGGCGCCACAAAGGTAAGCCCCTGGTTCAGGGCCGCTGCCGCCAGCTGTGCATCCTGCCGGGAGAAGGCTTTTTCCAGCCTTGCCACCCGGGTGAGAACACCGCCTGCGCTGGTAACTCCCAGCACCGCTGCGGAATACCGGCCTACCTGCACTACTTCAAAATGAGCAATGCACAAATCATCGGAACGGGGGGTGGTGGCTGCCACTGCAAACCCCACCTGCTCGGCCAGGGCCTTTGCGGCCCCGCTGGCCAGCCGTTCCGGCTCATGATCCAGGGTTGCAAATATCCGGTCAATTTTTGCCTTCTGGGCTGTGCTCAATCCGCTGGTGGGACGCATCAGATGATCCAGATAGTACCGATAGCCCTTGGCGCTTGGCACCCGCCCGGCGCTGGTGTGGGGCTGTTCCAGAAGGCCCAGCTTGGTAAGGGCGGCCATCTCGTTGCGCAGGGTTGCGCTGGAATAGGCCGTGTCCAGATACTGACTCAGGGAACCGGAACCAACCGGTTCACCGCCTTGGGTGTACAGGGCAACAATGGCCTCCAGCACACGCTGCTTTCGATCGTCCATGGGCATTGCCCTTCACCTCGTTTTCCTTCGTTTTAGCACTCAATGTATCTGAGTGCTAAATTTATTGTACTCCATTTTACAGCGGTGTCAAGGGTTCGTGCAAAAAAAATTGCAAGTTTCATGGTTTGTTCACAATCCGCCCCGGGGTCGGGCAAAAAAACACGGGCACCCCGCCAAAGAGGGGTGCCCGTGGGCCAAGGCATAAAAGCGTGTCAATCCTCCAGCTGCTTGGCCAAAAATCCCGCCGCCAGCTGTACCAAGGCCTGGCTTATCTGGTCTGGCTGGGCCTGCCTGTCCTCGGTCAGAAGGAGCACGGCACCCCCCACATCACCGCCTGCCAAAATGGGGCAGCCCACCAGAATGGACTTGTTGGCACCCTCGCAGGGATACAAACTTTCCTGACCGTCACCGTTGTGGCAATACATCTGCCGGCTGTTCATGATTTTCTCTACCGGCAGGCCGATGCGCTTTTCCAGGTAGAATTTGCATCCAGGGCCTGTGGCGGCCAGCACCGTTTCCTGGTCGCAGATTAGGGCAGGATGGCCCAGCTGTTTATAAAGCAGCTGGGTGTACTGGGCTGCAAAGTTAGCCATTTCCCCCATGGGGGAATATTTTTTAAAAATCACCTCACCATTTGCGGTAGTAAAAATCTCCAGCGGGTCACCCTCCCGGATGCGCTGGGTACGCCGTATCTCTTTGGGAATAACCACCCTTCCCAGATCATCAATGCGCCGCACAATGCCCGTTGCTTTCATATAAATCTCCCTTACCTTTTTACAGTAGTTTGTTTTCTGGTAGTATTCGCCACACATTCATGCTTTATACAAACGAAAAGCTTCTCTTTGTGTGATAAGTTGACAAGGGAGATTCTTTATGATATCATTTTAATATCACAAAACTCAATTTAGTAAGGAGGCATTTTATCATGACCGAAAAAGTATTATACAACAAAAAAAACGGCCTGGCTGCATTGTTGCTTATCAGCCTACTGTATCTGGCCGCTGTGGGTGCCATCATACTGGGAGCTTGTTCAATAGACGCCTATGGTTGTCAGCCGTTGAATGTGGCTCTGCTTGTCATTGGCATTGTTTGGGCATCTTTCGGCTGGATTCCCTTTTTAGGACTGAAGGTTCTCCAACCGCAGGAAGCATTAGTGCTCACCCTGTTCGGCAACTACATCGGCACACTGAAAGGGGAAGGCTTCTACTTTGTTAATCCATTCTGCGTGGGTATCAATCCTGCCGCAAAAACTCGCCTGAACCAAAGTGGCGATGTAACCGAACTGGCACAGAGTGTATCAAAAAACGAGTTGCAGATTGAACTCACAAACAAAAAGCTTTCCTTGAAAGTGATGACCCTGAACAACAACCGGCAAAAGATTAACGACTGTCTTGGCAACCCGGTGGAAATCAGCATCGCTGTTACCTGGCGCATTGTAGACACAGCAAAAGCAGTTTTTGATGTGGACAACTACAAGGCATTCCTTTCTCTTCAGTGCGACAGCGCACTGCGCAACATTGTACGCATCTATCCCTATGATGTTGCTCCCAATGTGGACACCACCGGAGATGGCATCGCAGACGACGGAAGCCTTCGCGGCTCCAGCGAGATTGTTGCCGCTCGCATCAAGGATGAGATTCAAAACAGGGTAAGCCAGGCAGGTCTGGAAATTTTGGATGCCCGTATCACTTATCTTGCCTATGCACCGGAAATTGCCGCCGCAATGCTTCAGCGTCAGCAGGCTTCTGCCATCATCGACGCTCGCAAAATGATTGTGGACGGCGCTGTTGGCATGGTGGAAATGGCTTTGGAGCGTTTGGGAGAAAATCAGGTCGTAACGCTGGATGAGGAGCGCAAAGCTGCTATGGTTTCCAATCTGTTGGTGGTTCTTTGCGGAAACCGTGACGCACAGCCGGTGGTAAATTCCGGCAGCCTTTACTGATATGGCCTCCGAGCAAAAAAAGCAGGTTCCTCTGCGTCTGTCTGCCAGCTTGTATGCAGCGATTGCGGCTTGGGCAGAGGACGATTTCCGTTCGGTGAACGGACAGATTGAGTATCTTCTCACCGAGTGTGTCCGCCAGCGCAAAAAAAACGGCAAGCCAACTCCCCAGGAGTTTGATATCCCACCCGACCTTGACCTCTCCTGATTTCTGGAATGTGCTTTCAAAGCAAGATACCCAGTTCCCACCATTTTAACAGATATTTTATGATGCAAATGCAAAACCGCCCCTGCACAAACACAGGGGCGGTTTTTTCATCTTTGATGCGCTCTACTAAAAAACGCTAGTCTGGTGCAAATTTTCACCCAATGCCTTTTAATCCGGCAGGGTCAGGCTGATTTTTCTAAGGCGGCGGAACACTGCTTTGTGCTCTGCGCTGCCACAGAGCTGCTTCGCCACAAGCAACCGCCCTCATCAAAGAACTTATACCCCAGCCTGCTCTACCATGCCGTTCCACAGTCGGTAGTAGGTGCCCTTTTTGGCCAGCAGCTCCTGATGGCTGCCCTCCTCCTCGATGCCTTCCTTGCCCAGTACCAAAATACGGTCTGCATTCTGGATGGTGGTCAAACGGTGGGCAATGGTAAGGGTGGTGCGGCCCTGGGCCAGCTGCTCCAGGCTGCGGCCCACCAGGATTTCGCTCTCGTTATCCAGTGCGCTGGTTGCCTCGTCCAAAATCAGGATGGGGGGATTTTTCAAAAATACACGGGCAATGGAAATGCGCTGCTTCTGGCCGCCAGAGAGTTTTACACCCCGCTCGCCCACATAGGTATCATAGCCATCCTTCAGCTGCATAATAAAATCATGGGCGCCGGCCAGCTTTGCTGCCTGAATCACTTCTTCTTTGGTGGCACCCACCTTGCCGTAGGCGATGTTCTCAAACACGCTGCCGCTGAACAGGTACACATCCTGCTGCACCACGCCAATGGCACTGCGCAGGCTCTTGATGGTAACACTGCGCACATCCTGGCCGTCCACCAGAATGCGGCCGTCGGTTACATCGTAAAAACGGGGAATCAGGTTGCACAGAGTGGTCTTTCCGCCGCCGGAAGGACCTACCAGAGCCACCTTTTCGCCGGCACGGATGCTCAGGTTCACATCCTTCAGCACCTGGTTGTGGTCGTCCGGGTACTCAAAGCTCACATGCTCCAGCCGAATGGAACCATCCTTCACCTGCAAGGGCTTTGCGTCCGGCTCATCAAAAATCTCCACATCTGCGTCCATGATTTCGCAAAAACGCTCGATGCCGGTCATGCCCCGCTGGAACTGCTCGGCAAATTCCACAATGCGGCGGATGGTGGCAATCAGGGTGCTTACATACAGCATATAAGCCACCATGTCGCCTGGGTCAATGAGGTTAAAGGCCAAAAACAGACCGCCGGCCACAATCACCACCAGATACATCAGGCCGTCAAACATACGGGTGCTGGTCTGGAATGCTGCCATATAGCGGTAGCTTCTTTTCTTGATGGCTTTGAAGGCGTCGTTGTCCTTGGCAAACTTCTCCTTTTCCAGCTCCTCGTTTGCAAAGGCTTTCACCACCCGCTCACCCAGCAGGCTGTCCTCAATGCGGGCGTTCAGCTCGCCAATCTGCACACGCTGTTCTCGGAAGGCGGCCCGCATCTTGCGGTTAATGGCAATAGACACCACGGCCATGAGGGGAACGCACAAAAACAGAATCAGGGTAAGTAACACGCTGGACTGGCACAGAATTACAAAGGACGCAGTAATTTTAATGCCTGCAATAAAAAATTCTTCCGGGCAGTGGTGGGCAAACTCGGTCACATCAAACAGGTCGTTGGTGATACGGCCCATAATCTGGCCCACTTTGGTGTTGGAATAGTAGGTATGCCCCAGCCGCTGAAGATGGGCAAAGGCATCCTTGCGCATATCGGTTTCCACATAAACGCCCATCACATGGCCCATGTTGGCCATGTAATAGTTGGCAGCGCCATCAATCAGGCGCAGCACCAGATACAGCAAGCCCAGCTGAAGCACTACCTGTACGGTAAGGCTTGCCGCATCGCTCAATGCGGTATTGGTAAGGTATCGCATAATCAGGGGCAGCACCATATCGCACAAGGTGGTAAGCGCTGCACAAACCAGGTCCAGCAGCATGATGTGCCGGTACTTGCGCAGGTAGGGCCAGAACCGCCGGAACAAACCAGCCGATTTTGTTTTTTTCATGGTATTTTTACTTCCTCCTTTTAAAACAGATTCCAATGCTTAAAGCCGCAAAACGCAAACCTCTTTTACAGCACACAAGACCTTTTGCCTTACGGCAAAAAGTCTTGTGCCAGCGTTTGGGTAAAACCGCCGGGAGCAATCAGCCTTACGGCTGTTGCTGCCCATCGGATTCGGTTGCTTGAGATTGGTCCACCGGAGGGACAGCGGTGGGTGCTGCTGTTGGGGCAGCGGTGGGAGCCTCCGTAGGCGCTGCCGTTGGGGTTGCCGTGGGGACAACCGTGGGGGCAACCGTGGGCGCCGCTGTGGCGGGAGCAGTCGCGGGGGGAGTCGCCGTGGGGCCAGTGGTGGGGGTGGGTACCGGCGTTGCGGCAGGTGCTGCCGTTGGGGTTGCGGTGGGGGTTGCTGCGGGGGCCTTGGTAGGTGTTGCACTGGGAGCCGCTGTGGGTGTGGCGCTGGCTTCCACTCGTTTGAAGTGTGCCTTCAACACCACACCATTTGCATCCGCATTGCCCGGCACTCTAAAGGTAAGCGTTTCGGCAGAGTTGCCGGTGCTGCCAATGGTAGCCGTCCAGTAATCAAATTCCCAGCCATCCTCTGCCTGGGCTACAATGGTGTCGCACAGCTCGCCCCGCAGCACCAGCTGGGTGGTTTTGCCCTTAATGGAACCACCTTCGCCTGCTGTAAATTCCACGGGAACTTTTTTGCCCAGAGAATTTGTCTCCTCGTCCTCATCCTCATCGTCGGAGCCACGCACCGCAATGGGGTCCTTTTCAATCAGGTTGGGGGTTACCCCCTTTACCGCAGGAATTTCATTGAGCGGTTTGGGCCGGCGATCCTCGGTAATATATGCATGGGTGCGGATGTAGTCAAACAAAGCCCGCACACCCGCCTGGCTCAGGTGTACCCCATCGCTGAGGGTGTAATCTGCTTTGGCCCAGCCGGTGGAAGAGTCCACCAGTGCCTCGCTGGTATCCAAAAATTTATAGCCATCCTCCTCGCACATCTGCGCCAGAGCAGCATTGAAGTTGTCTACCTTTTCCATGGTAAGGGCGGTATTGCTGCGTTGCTGATCCAGCGGGGGAACTGCACACACAATGATATCGGCATAGGGGTATGCTTCTTCAATGGCATACAGTCCATCCCGATAATTGGAAATGTAATCGGTGGTATTCATGGACAGGTTGTTGGTGCCAAAACCAATGATAATCCGCCGGGGCTGCATGATTTTTACCGCTTCGGGGATGGTTACTGCCGAAGAACGGCCCACAAAGTTCTCGCACTTCAAGCTGTTGATTTGCTGCACGCCCATGCTTACCACACCAATGTTGTTGTCAATGGTGGTAAAGGGCGCGTCGCTGTCCTCCGGACCATACATCATGTACCGCATGGTGTTGGAGTCTCCAATGAACAGTGTCTCGTCCAGGTATTCCTGGCCAGCATCTTCGGTTTCGGGCAAAATGGTACCTGCATAGTCCGCAGCATTCAGCTTTTCCAGCATGTTATAGTACTGGTCCTCGCCATCCTGCTCAGATTCCCACTGAGGTTGTTCCTCCAAAACAGCAGGCAGCTTGTCCTTTATCTCTGGAGTGCTCAAAACCACTGCGGATACCGCCAGAACAGCAAGCGCAATGCAGCCGCCCAGCAGGGCCGGCCGCACCCCCGGTGTGCCCAGCCACTTTTTCAGCCCTTTCGGCTCCGAAGAAGAATTCGGTTGATTTGTCACGATTCTTTCACCTTTCTTTTGTTTCAAGAAGCGAACTCATCTTTTATAGTACACCATCCAGAACGCTGCTGTAAACGGTTTTCACCACATTTTGGGCATTTTCCTCTGTTTTTTCACTCTTTTAAGGCCGCTGTATCCCCGTTCAGCAAAAGAAGTTTCCCTGGCAGCACTTCCAATTCCACCTGGGTTACCATAGGGCCTTCCTCGCCATCCAGGGTCCAGCTGGTGGGCTGTTCAAACCAAACTTTCACCTTGCCGGCCGCTAGGCGATGAACCAGGTCTTCGTTTCGCCGCTGGTTCAGCAAACTGCCTGCCAGCTGATGCATCTCCAGCAGGGTCTGCGGCTTACGAATGAGCATCAGCTCAAACATTCCATCATCCATGCGCACCTGCTCTGCATCCGGCACCGTCATGCCGCCGATGGCACGGGCATTGCTCAGCGAGCCATACCAAAACTCTCCTTCCAGCACCTGACCATCTGCTTCCACACGGGCTTTCCAGCCTTTGGAGATATCCAGTGTGCGAATTCCCTCCATCACATAAGCCATGTGCCCCATCAGATTTTTGCTGCCCTGCGGGGTCTGGTAAGAAACCTCTGTAAACATACCAAAGGCCGCCACATAACAAAAATACTGTTTTCCAAAGCGTCCCAAATCCAGCTTGCTGGGCTGCATCCGTCCAATGGCAGCACAGTTTTTTGCCAGTTCCGGTGAAATCTGTACGGAGGCCGCAAAATCATTGGTGGACCCAAAAGGCAGATACCCCACCGGAAGCTGGCCCCCAAGCTCCATAAGCTGCTGCACCGTGTGATGGAGGGTGCCGTCTCCGCCGCAGCACACCACTCCATCCATCCGGTTGGCCAGCTGTGCCAAAGTATCCTGGGCCAAAGTCTGCCCCGGCAAAATCGGGCAGGCCGTCACCACGCATCCCTCTTTGGAAAGGCCGGTAATAATTCCTTCCAATTCCTGCGCCACTCGGCGCTTGCCCGCCGCCGGGTTATACAACAGCAAAACCGATGCCTTTTTCATGGGTATGCCTCCTTTTTGTACGTTCATCAGATTGTTATCGCCTTTATTATAAACATACCTGCACAAAAAGAAAGGGATTATTTGTAAACTTTGCACTGCAGCGCATCTACAAACTCTTTGTCCACCCGGTTTAGGCACGCAGCGCACAAAACCCCGGAGGGAGCAAACTCCCTCCGGGGCCTTGGCTAGGTTATCCAAAGTAACAATCAGCTGTTTTTGCCGGTTAGCTGCTGGCGAAACAGTCCCGCCTTTTGCAGCGCAGGCCGCAGCGCTGCTGCCAACAGCACAGCCACAACGGTGCCCACCGCTGCATTCACCAGGCTGCTGGCCAGCTTGGTAACCAGCTGCACCTGCACTGCCTGAAGGGCCTGTCCCTCTATGTAGTACTTTATAATAAAGTTCTTGCCCATGTACAGTCCCACATAGGCCAGGGTACCCAGAGCAGCCCCTGCAATATCCCATCCCTTTTGGGTGCTGCCGCCTTTGCCCTGGCGAGCCAGCAAACCAGCCAAAAAGCCGATGGCAAACTTGGTCAAAAAGGTAATCCAGCTTTCCGCAATGTAAAGAGGATTGGTAAAATCAAACAGCATACTGCCCATGCCGCTGGCAAAGCCCCCCAGCCAGGGCCCAAACAGCAGGCCGGTCAGTGCGCAGAATCCATTGCCCAGATGCACCCGGCTCACATCTCCAATGGGAATCTGCATCCAGCTAGATACAAACACCAGAGCGCTCATTAAACCAAATACGGCTAATTTTTGTACATTCCAACGGTTGTTTTTCATGATTTTAACCCCTCCTGCCGGATTGAATTTTAGTTCCCGATCTCTTTACTTTTTCCGGCGTCTATGGTTTTATTATAGCCAGTACTGAACTCATTGTAATATCCAGAATACATATTTTTTATGGGGTCAGTTTTAGGGAGGTTTGCAGATGCTTCAACTTTCATTTCAACCGCAGCCCGGCAGCGGGCCGCTGTACGAGCAGCTCTACCGGGCCATTGTGTCCCAAATTCGCCTGGGCCAGCTGTCGCCGGGAGAAAAACTGCCCGGCAAGCGCAGCCTGGCCCAAACTCTTTCGATGAGTGTAAACACGGTGGATACCGCCTACCAGCTGCTTACCGCAGAAGGCTATCTGGATGTGCGGCCCCGTTCCGGCTACTATGTGCAGGCCTGCCAGGGGCCAGTGGCCGCCAGCCTTACCAGCCGCACCGCCTCCGCTCCTGCAACGGAAGCACCGGCCTACGCCTTCGACCTTTCCACCGGCGGCATTGATACCGGGCTGTTTCCCTTTCGCACCTGGGGACGCATCCAAAAGGAGCTGCTTTATTCTCAGCCCCAATTACTGGACCGGGGGCACCCCCAGGGAGATGAGGATTTACGGTGTGCCATTGCGGACTATCTGCAAGCCTACCGGGGAGTGGACTGTACGCCCCAGCAGATTGTGGTGGGGGCCGGCGTGGAGTACCTTCTGGGCCTGCTGGCCCCACTGCTGCCCGCCAGGGCAGCTGTGGAGGATCCAGGCTACCGGCGGGTACACCATATTCTTGCCAACAGCGGGCTGGACTGTGTGCCCGCAGCCATCGACGGCCAGGGACTGAACCCCGCAGCGTTGGAGGGCACCGGTGCGGATCTTGTGTACATTACTCCCAGCCACCAGTTCCCCACCGGGGCGGTGCTGCCCGCCAGCCGCCGGGCGGCTTTGCTGCAATGGGCGGCCCAAAAGCCTGGCCGCTACCTCATCGAGGACGATTACGACTCGGAATTTCGGTTTGAACTGCGCCCCCTTCCCAGCTTGCAGGGTATGGCGGGCAGCAATGGGCCGGTGGTGTATCTCTCCACCTTTTCCCGCAGTTTGGCCCCCAGCATTCGTATCGCCTGTATGGTGCTGCCCCAGTCCCTTATGCCAGCGTTCCAGCACCACTATGGGCAGTACTCCTCCACGGTCAGCCGGTTTGAGCAGCAAACCCTCCGGGTGTTTTTGCAGCAGGGCCATTTTGCCCGGCATCTCGCCCGGTGCCGCAACCGGTACCGGGTACGGATGCAAACCCTTACCGAAGGGCTGCAATCCCGCTTTCCCGGCCGGGTGCACTTATGGGGCCAGCATACAGGGCTTCACTTTTTAATGCAGCTGCAAGGCTCCGCCTCGGAACAGCAGCTTGTGGCCCAGGCACGGTTGGCAGGGGTTCGCTTACAAGGCCTTTCCAGTTATTCGGTGCAGGCTTCGGTACCGCCCAGCACGCTGGTCATGGGCTACGGCAGCCTGCCAGACGAGCAGATTCCCGCACTTTGCAGCACCTTGGGTCAGGTGTGGGGCTAACACGCCCCAGTGCGTGTTGCGCCAACCTGTTCGCCCATTGCCCTTCTGGCCCGAACCTTGCCGGTACACAACTTGCCTCCCAACGCAGCGTTGAGAGGCAGTTTCTCTATCATCCCAGCGCACCTGCCGGGGGGCCAATTTGGGGTACAGGGGTGGCTGTGGGCTGCTCCTCCTGCTCCTGATTCTGGCTTGGCTCCTGAGCAGCTTCGGATTGGGCAGCTTCAGGCTGGGCTGTTTCGGGCTGCTGGTCCTGCTGAACCTCCGCTTCCTGCTGATTTTGCACCTTGAACCAGCTGCGGGCAAAGGTCACGGTTTCCTGGGTGGGAACAAACCGGTCCTCCTCCGGCTGGTAACGGCCAGGCAGACCCTGGCTGTCCACGGTGGTGCCTTCCCCCAGCCAGCCCAGAATTTTTTGCAGCTCATATAAATCCGTTACCGTCAAGTCCGTTAGCAGGCGGGCCATCTCTCCCTGCAAGCCCTGTGGCAGGCTTACCTTCATCTGCTGGGGCTGCTGGCGGAGGGCTGCATCCCATATGGCCGCCCGCAAACGAGCCAGGCGAACTGGAGGCAGATTGAGCTTTTCCAGCACCTCGTGGGCCTGCATAGGTGTCAGGCTGAGCACCGGGTCCCCCAGCAAGCCCAGCTGCTCCTGCTCGTCCGCTTCCAACAAGCCGGTAAGATTTACCCGCATAGGCTCCATCCCCTGCCACACCTGTTCCAGGCTTTGGGTGGTAATGGCCAGGTAGTGGTCAATCTGGATGTTCAGGGTTTGGCCCAGCAGTTCCGCTGCCCGGCCAGGCCCTGCGGCGGCGTAGCTATCCTGCAGCAGCAGCGGGCCGGTGGGGCCGGTCACCTGGGTTTGGGCCGGTACGGCGCAGATTTTGATTTGCTGCTCCAACGGGTTCAGGCGTATCAGCACAAAAGCGGGCTGTTCTGCCGCCACCGTCACCAAAAGGGTGTAGTCCTGGTCCTGGGTAGGCTGCTGAATGGGAATTCCCCCCTGCTGAGCCTGCACAGGGGTCTGCTTTTGTTTTTGGTACATCCCGTAAAGCCAAAACCCTAAAATAATGGGCACAAGGAGTGCTGCCGTTAACAAAAACGAAAGCCAAAAGGCCTTTCCTCCGCTGAGCGATTTCACAATGCCATTGCTCCCTTCCTTGCTTTATCCCCTTCAGCTTGGGCAGAAAACGGCAGATTTATGCAGCCATCGAGAGCCAACCCACCCGCAGAAAGTGGCACCTGTAAAAAAGATGCCGCCCACCCGGCCTGCTGCGGCTTCTCTTTTTTCGCTTTAAGCAACCAGGCAAAACAAAAAGCATCCCTTGCACCATCCGGGCCGGCTTGCCGGGCGGTTGTGCAAAGGATGCTTTTTTGTGTTGAACATCAGGTGTATCAAAAATCCGAACGGGGTTACGCCTCTTTTTGGTACACCAAAAACCGGAATCCAATGGGGGTGGTCAGCTGTGCGCACTGGGCCAGCCGCTGGCTGCCCTCCAGGGGAGTTTTCCAGTAATAGGGGGTCATGGCGAACAAATCCTGCACCGCCTGCCCGGTAAGGGTAATGGTATCCTCCACCGTATGCTCTGCCACCAGGGTAAACCCTTCGTACTCCACCTGCTGCTGGGGATTGGCATAGGGGGTTTGGTAGAGCACCTCTTTTAATCCCATCAGGTGCTGCGGGGTAGGCACTGCGTACACCAGCCAGCCACCGGGGCGCAGACAACGCAGGAACTCCTGCCCTGCAAAGGGCGAAAACACATTTAAAATTACATCGGCCCATTGCTGCTGCAACGGAATGGCAAAGCTGCTGGCCACTGCAAACTGGGCCTGGGGCAGCCCCCTGCGGGCTGCCAGCCGCACCGCCGCTTTGGAAATATCAAACCCTGCAAGCTGATAGTCCCTGTTCTGACTGCACAAGGCCTGGCATACCTGCTGGGCATACCAGCCTTCGCCACAGCCTGCATCCAGCAGATGAAGCGGCCCCGGCTTCTGATTGGCCAGCTGAACCATCTGCTGGCCCAGAGCCTTGCCAAAGGCCTGGTATGCGCCGCCTTCCAGCAGCCGATGCCGGGCCTGTACCATCTCCTTGCTGTCTCCCGGTGCCTTGGTGCGCATCCGGCTGGCCAGCAGCAGATTTACATAGCCTTCCTTGGCTCCATCAAAGCTGTGCCCCTTACCGCAGCGCAGCCCACCCGGCTGCTGGTGCAGGGGCTGGCCGCACACCGGGCAGCTCCACAAGGGGTTCATTCTTCTCCCTCGCTGGATGCAGCTTCCCCAAAGCCGCCCCGGCTTTTCATGTACTCCTCAAAACTGGCAAACTTCTGGGCTGGGGGCTTGCGGGTAATTAACAGCAAACCGGGGTCCTCGTCCCGCTGAGGGGCAGCCTGGCTGCGGCTGCGCTCGCTTCGCTCGCTGCGGGCCTTCGGGGCAGACGGCTGTTCGCTGCGGGCTGCACTGCGGCCATTCCGGCCACTGCGGCCAGCGGCAGCTTTGGCAGCCTGCTGCTTTTCCTGCTTGGGAGCAGCTTCCTTTTGAGCAGCCTTTGCAGGCTGTTTTTCCTGTTTTTTGCCTTTGCCTTCCAGCTGATTCTGGGAGGCTGTTTGCTGGGCTGCATTTTCCGCTGCCTTGCCCTGGGCCCGACGGCGACGGCGGCGGCGCTTTGCGCTGGCGGTGAGGGGTTGGTTGTTCTTTTCCTCCACGATGGTCTCCTCCAAACTTTTATCGTTGGGCTTGTTGGCTTGCTTGGCGGGTGCGTCCGGCTTGGCAGGCCGCTCCCGCTTTTTGCCAGGCTTCCTGGTCTGGCTGGAATCGGATTTTTTCGGGGCCTCCGGCCGTTGGGTCTGGCAGGGCCCATCCACCGTAAACACCGGGATTTTACGCCGGTTCAGTTTTTCGATGCCTGCCAGATACTCCCGCTCCTCCGGGCTGCAAAAGCTGATGGCAATGCCCTCTGCCCCCGCCCGGCCGGTACGACCAATGCGGTGCACATAGGTTTCCGGCACTTCCGGCAGGTCAAAGTTGAATACATAGGGCAGCTCGCTGATGTCGATGCCACGGGCGGCAATGTCGGTGGCTACCAAGGCCCGTATCTTGCCGGTTTTAAAGCTTTCCAAAGCCGCCACACGGGCACTTTGGCTCTTGTTGCCATGGATAGCCGCCGCCGGAACCCCCTGCTTGCTTAAAAAGGCAGCAATGGCGTTGGCGCCATGCTTGGTTCGGCTGAACACCAGGGCACTGGTCACATCCGGGTTTGCCAGCAGACGAGCCAGCAGCTGCTTTTTGCCGGGTTTGTCCACATAATACAGCCGCTGTTCAATCCGGTCTACCGTGCTGCTTACCGGGTCCACCTTTACGCTCACAGGCTTTTTTAAAATACTGCCTGCCAGCTGCTCAATCTCCTTGGGCATGGTGGCGCTGAACAACAGGTTCTGCCGCTGGCTGGGCAGGTGCCGAATCACCTTCTTCACATCCTGCACAAAGCCCATATCCAGCATCCGGTCTGCCTCATCCAGCACAAACACCTCCAACCGGCTCAAATCCACATGGCCCTGGTTAATCAGGTCGTTTAGCCGGCCAGGGCAGGCGGTAAGTACATCGGTTCCCCGGCGCAGGGCCTCCACCTGGGGCTGCTGGCCCACACCGCCAAACACCACACAGTGGCGCACATTCAGGTATCGGCCATAGCGGTCAAAACAGTCGTCAATCTGTAAAGCCAATTCCCGGGTGGGGGTCAAAATCAAAGCCCGCACTCCCTTGTGCGAAGGATGACTGGCCACCATCCGCTGCAAAATCGGCAGGGCAAAGGCTGCTGTTTTTCCGGTTCCCGTCTGGGCGCAGCCCAGCAAATCGTGGCCTTGCAGCACCGGGGGAATTGCCTTGGCCTGAATGGGCGAAGGTTTTTGGTAGCCCTGTTCCTCCACTGCCCGCAGCAGGGGACGAACCAGGTTTAACTCGCTAAAATTCATAGGTCTTTATCTCTACTCTCTCCTGCAATCAATCGGCATTCCAATTCAAAACGGCTTTCCGCCATGGCAAAGGGGGCAAAACTGCCTGCGGGCAAAATCCCCTCTGCCGCCAGCCCCATAAACAAGTCCGGGCCGGTGCATTCCAACAAAATGCCGCTTACCCCATCGGCAGCCAGTTCCCGCAGCTGGCTTTCCTGGGCCAGCCGGTCGGTGCTGCACATGGGGTTTGTGGATAAATATTCCTGCAAAAACGCCTCTGCCAGGCAAACGCCCGGCACGGGAGCTTTGGCTTTGAGCCAGAGGGTGCGTTCCCACCGGCCATACACCAGGGTAAGGCGGGCCGCCCCCGGCTGGGGGCTTTGTGTAAGGGCAATCCCCTGGCGAACACACCACTGTTCCAGCTGGGCCAGCAGGGGCAGTCCCTGTACCCCCATCACCAGCCGATGCAGCGGCGCAATTCCCGCCGCCGGGTGGTCGGCACAGCCAACCTCTGCCAGGCAGAACCGGGCGGGATGGTCCGGCTGTGCCCTTTCCTCTTTGCGGAGCATCCAATCCACCTTGGCCCCAGCCAGGGCACACTGGCCTTCCACTGCAATCATCAGGGGCACACCATCGCTTTGCGGTGCAAAAAGCCGGGCCAGCTGGTCCAGCAGCTGGGGCTGGTTCACCTGCCAGGCTCGCACTGTTCCGCCGCCACTGCCCAAACGGCCCTCATACAGGCAGGGCTGCTTTTTGCAGACTGCCTGTATCGGCTCAAACAAATCCTCGCTGGGCAGGTTGGCCAACAGGCGCACCGGGGAAGTTTCCATCAGGGCGGTTTCCCGCAGCTGGGCACGGGGCAGCACCTGTTGAGCACTCAGGGGCTGTGGCTGGCGTACCGGACAGCTGCTGCCTGGCTCAAAGCTGTACTGCTCCAAATCCACCAGACCCACAAGGCCCGGTCTGCACTGGCCATCCGGCAAGGTTCGCTCCAGATATACAAAGCCAGTTTCCAGCGCCCGCATTCCGGGCAGCTGCTGTTCCATGGCTGTTTGAGCTGCCTGCCAGCGGCTTTGGGTATCCACCCGGTGGAGCAATGCCTGGGGCAGCTGCATTGCCCGCAAGCTGGGTCCGCTGCTGCTCTCCAGCTCCTGCCAGGCTTCCAGGTTCCAATCCGCAGCCTCCGCCGCCGGGCTGGCCCAGCCCTCTATCCCTTGGCCAGGCCCCGGCAACAGGAGCGGCCCCGGCACAAAGCAGGGGCCGCTGATGGCTTGTTGTTGGGGACGGCTCATCCCTGCACCGCCTGTACGGTAAAGGTCTGGCCGCTCTGTACGCCCAGGTACTGGCTGGCAGCCGCTTTGGCCGCCTCCAGCTGAGCATTCTCCTCCTCGGTCAGGCTCTGGGAAGCCTGCACTGCCAGCTTGTGGATTCCCAGCTGGGCCACGGGGCCGCCGGTGAGGGTTTCGTTGGCGCCGCTGGCAACCTCCAGCGGGTACACAATCCAGCAATCATCCTGCTGCTGCCACTGGTCAATGAGGGCAGCCAGCCGCTGCTGCTCGCTTACGCCGTTGGTGCCGCCATAGTTGGCCTGATTGCGGCCTGCCGGTGTGGGGAACTGCACCCCGCTGAGCCAGATTTTCTGGTAGCCCATGGAGCGGGCTTCGTTCATCAGGTCCGTGATATACTGCACTGCCAGCTCGGAATAAGGATTCAGCCAGGGCTTACCGCCAGACTCCAAGGCTGCATCCAGCCAGAGATACTCGGTATCCTGGTACATCACCGCCATGGCACGATTGGCACCTGCCGCAATGGGATCACGGAATGCACAGATGCCAGCTACCGGTACAATGCCCTGCTGCTGCAAGGCCTGGGCCACTGCCGCAGCGTCAAATCCGCCCTGTACCAAGCCGGCAGCCGCTGCCTCCACGCCGGAGTTGTAATACACATTGCCTGCGGCATCCTTCAAGGTTACCACTGCATAGCCCACGCCCTGGCTTGCCAGCTCACTGGCAAGGGCGGCGGGGTCCGCCAGCTGGCTGCTGTCCACAAAGGCCCAGCTGCCCTGGGTCAAATCCTCCCCAGGCTGTTCTGTGGGCTGGGCGCTCGGTTCGGTTTGTTCCGGCTGGGAGCCAGGCTGCTCGGGCTGGCTGGTGCCGGTTTGGGAATTGGGGGTCGAAGTTTCAGAAGGTTCGGTAGCCAGGCTGTGCCATGCATTGCTGCCCAGCTGTACCAGAGCCGGGCCTGCAAACCAGCCCAGGGCAAACAGCAAAACAATACCGCCCACCGCTGCCAGCACCCGCATGGCGCGCTGACGGCCGCTATAAAAGCTGCGCCGGTAACGCTTAACCTTACCCATGTTCTTTTTTGCCATAAAGAAAGCCGCCTTTCTCTCCCCGCCTGGCTGGCCGGGAGCCATTGCATTTTAACCGATGGAAATCCGGTGCCCGGTAAAGCCGTAGATGGCCAGGGCCAGAATTCCGATATAAATCAGGGTAATGGGCAGCCCCCTGAAGCTGGCGGGCACATTGGCATCCCGCATCTTGCGCTGACCTTCGCTCACCACCAGTACAGCAGCCAGGTATCCCACGCCGCTGCCCAATGCAAAACCCATGGTTTCCAGCAGGGTAAAGCTTTGGGTGGTGGTAATCAGCAGCAGGCCCAGCACCGCTGTGTTAAAGGTGGCCATGGGCAGCACTGCTACCACAGGCTTGGCCCGCTCTTTCAGCACCGCAAGCACCAGCACCAGCACTACAAAAAAAGCCACCGTGCTGCACAGCAAAAACGCCAGGGGCCGCACTGCTCCCCGCCAGGAAAGGGGCAGCAGCAGCTGATTCACACCATAGGCCAGGGGCGCACTCAGCAGCTGAATCAAGCACAGCAGACCTCCAAACACCAGGGTGTCCACCGTGGGGTCATCCACCAGTTTTACCAGGCGGGAAACGCCCATTGCACGGCTGAACACAGCATTTTCCGCAAATACAGCGGCAACGGCATACACAAAAAACACGCCAACAGCTTGCATTACTTCCATCATAAGCCCCGCTTTGCCTCCGCATGCACATAGTTCTTGTAGGCTCGCACGCCGCCCCGCCAAAGTGCGCATACCACACCCAGCAGGATAAACCCGCCCGCAGGCAGGTTCGCCATGGGCAGCAGGGGGAACTTGAGCTTGGGCAGCACCGTGCCAAACAAGGCCGTTACCGCCATAATTTCCCGCATACAGCCCATGAGCATTAGCACCAGCACATAACCAAGGCTGGTACGGATGCCTTTTTTAAGGGCCACAGTAATTTTTTCCGGCTGCAAGCGCTCGTACCGTTTAATAATCAGCGGCTCCACCACCAGCATGGGCAGATAAACACCCAGCTGGAGAATTTCCACATCAAATATTCCTCTCAGTATAAAATATACCGGGATATACAAAATTGCGCTAACCCCGCAGTACAGCAACGCCCGAAAACGGTACTTTCCTGCCCGGTTCAGTGCTGCGGCCAGCACCCGGGTGGGGGTGAGCAAAAGCAGCACTGCCACGCTGAGCATCAAAGCGTTGCGGCCGTTGCTGGCAGCCACCACCAGCGGAGCCAGGCCCATCCCCTGCATAATGACCGGGTTATTAAGCAGAATTCGATCTCTGCGGGCAATGCGGCTCATATTTTCCGAAAGGTATTGGGCTTTTTTAATATTCACGGCGCACAACCCCCTTTCGGTTCATCGCCTTGCATACAGTGCGGTCGATCCAGCCGGATACAGCATTCACAGCCAGCATTGCAAAGCAGACGCCCACCTCATAGTTGCCATAGTAGCGGAACATCATGGTCATAAAGCCCAGCAGGATGCTGTACAAGGCACAGGACACCGGATTTTTGGGCACCGTGATGGGGTCTGCCAGCAGATACACCGCTGCAAACACCATGCCGCCGCCGCAGATTTCATACTTCACCACAGCCAGCCGGTCTGCCAGATGCACCCAGGGTGCACTCATGGCCGGAATATCGCCCAGCCGAGGGGCCAAAAAGGCCACCAGGGCGCAGGTGAGCAAAAAGCATACCGGTGCCAGCAGGTTCAGCCGGCGGCGGTTCCACAAAAACAAAGCACAGGCCAGAATCACCAGCAACGCGGTAAGGCCCATGGGCCCCGCATAGTTGCCCAGCAGCAGCTCCATGCTGTCCAGGGTGGGCAGGCCGCCAGTTTTGAGGGTATACAGAGGCGACTCCACCAATGCCCCGGCAATTGTATCCACCTGTACCACAGGCACTGCGGTAAAAGGCTGGGGATAACGGAACATCTGGTCGGGCCAGTTTACCGCCGCCACCACATAGCCCACAGCGGTGGGATGGAACGGATAGGCTCCGTAACCGCCAAAGGCTTCCTTGCCCAGAATTACCGCTGCAATGGACCCCACCACTACCACATAATAGCTGGCACTGGCCGGAATCATAAGGGCAAACATAACGGCAAAGGCTTCGCTGCTCCACTCATTTTTATCGTAAGGCATCCGCCGCAGCAGTGCGGCAAGCCGGTCGCACAGGTTGGCGGTCAAAAAGGCGGTCAGGCACATAATAGCCGGACGCACCCCATAAAAGAACATGGCCATAGCCAGCAAGGGCAGGCACATGAACAGCAGGTCTGCGTGTACACCCCGGTCCCGCTGCATCAGGGCTTGTTGTTTCTCGTTCAAGCAGATGGCTCCCTTCTTTTGTACCATTATGCCGCCGGGCTTACAAAGCTCGCAAGCCTTCCACCGCAGCAGCCAGGTCCGGCTTGCCAAACACAGCGCTGCCTGCCACCAGCAGGTTTGCACCGGCTTCCACGCACAGGGGGCCGGTGGTCTGGTCCACGCCGCCGTCTACCTCCAGCCAGGGATTCAGCCCCCGTGCCTGGCACTCGCTGTGCAAAAAGCGCAGCTTATCCAGCGCACTGGGCATAAATTTCTGGCCGCCAAACCCAGGCTCCACGCTCATCACCAGCACCAGATCCAGCTGGTCCAGGTAGGGCAGCAGCGCCTCGGCCGGGGTTCCGGGTTTGATGGAAAGGCCCGCCTTGCAGCCTGCTTTGTGGATGGCATCCAGGGTGGCCTGCACATCGCTTTCGCTCTCAAGGTGGAAGGTAATGCAGCCTGCACCCGCCTTGGCAAACGCCTCCACATAGTCCAGCGGATGGGTAATCATGAGATGGACATCAAAAAATGCTTCCGGCAACGCCTTGTGCAAACTTTGCAGCACCGGCACGCCAAAGCTCAGGTTGGGCACAAAATGGCCGTCCATTACATCAAAGTGCAGCATCTCAGCGCCCGCTTCCAGCACAGCACGGCACTGCTGGCCCAGGTTGGCAAAATCAGCGGATAAAATCGAAGGACTTAATTGGGTCATAGGTTTTCTCCCGTCGCATAAATTTCCCTGCCCGGCGCCTTCAGGGCAACCCGGGCAGAAGTTGCCAAAAGCTCTGGCCCCAACACTGGGGTCCAGAGCCGCTTTCTACTTGTTATCAATTCAAACCGGATTCTTTCCCCGCTCATTGGCGGGGCTATCCATTCTTTATTGTACCGTATCAGGCAGTAAAAATCAAATCAGGGGCGTTTTTTTCACCATCTGTACACGATTGCTTGTGCCCCAGGACGCCCCTAAAAAACAAACTCCCTCAGGCCTTTTTCTGGCCCGGCAACATCTTGCCTCGGGTGCCCGGTGCTTCGCAGGGAAGGGTAAAGCTGAACTGGCACCATTCGCCCTCCTTGCTTTCTGCCCAAATCTCACCGCCGCACCGGTTTACCAGCACCTTGCAGATGTGCAGTCCAAGGCCGCTGCCCTTGGTGTTCAGGCCCCTGCTCTTATCTTCTTTATAAAACCGGTCAAACACAAAGGGCAGCGCATCCTGGGCAATGCCCTGTCCGGAGTTGCGGATGGAAACCTTCACCTGGTTTCCGCTGCGCTGTACCCCAAATGCAATGGTTCCCCCTTCGGGGGTAAACTTGAGGGCATTGTCCACAATGTTGTACACCACCTGATACACCAGGTCGGGGTCTGCATACACCGTGGTATTCACAGGCTCCAGCCCCTCAATCTGTACCTTTTGCTGTTCAATGCGCTGCTCGGCGCTGAACACCACACCGGTAATGCTGTCCCATACATCGTAGCTCTGGGCATTCATCCGGTACTCCCCCGCCTCCAGCTTGGAGATATCCAGCATATTCTGAATCAGCCGGGTCAACCGGCCCACCTCCTGGCTCACCAGGCACAGATAATGCTGCTGAAGCTCCTGGGGAATGGTTCCGTCCAGCATACCGTCAATAAAGCCCTTAATGCTGGTCATGGGGGTGCGCAGCTCGTGGGCAATGTTGCCCATAAAGCTGGCCCGGGAGGAATCGATGGTTTCCAGGTTGTGGGCCATGTTGTTGAAGGTTTCTGCCAGCTGGGCCATCTCGCTGGTGCCGCTGGCCGGCACCGGCACCCGCACCCGGAAATCTCCGCTGCCAAACTTGCGGGCCGCCTCGCTGATGCGGCGCATGGGTGTGGTCAGAATGTTGGTGAACACAATGGTCAGCAGGCTGGCCGCCAGCATCATAAGCCCGGCACTGAGCACAAAGCCAGAAAACACATCGCCTATAAATTCGTTCAGACCCTGCACGGCGGTGCTGGCAAACACATAGCCAACCAGCTCATTGTTTTCGCCCATGTATACCGGCTGACCTGCGGTGTAGTAACGGTCCTCATACAGGCCAGCCAGGGTGCCTGCCTCAAAAAAACCATCCTGGCTGATGGTCTGCCGCAGCACGCTTTCTTTCACCTGGCCGCCCAGATATTTTTCCTGCCCGGTGGTAAGGGTCAGCACGCCCTGCTCATCGGTCACAAACAGAATGGTGCTGCTGGTGCGGCCAATCAGGTTCAAATCCTGCTGCAGCTGCTGGCACAGCAGCGCATCGGCAGACAAACCGCATACCGGGACCCCGCTCTCCAACAGCTCATTGCTGGCAATGGCCACCACCTCTGTCAGAGACTCCTCCTGCTGCTGTTTGAAATAGTTCATGGCCATGTACATTAAAATTAGGCTCATAAAGGCCGTACTCACCAGCAGCAGCACCGTGGTGGTCATAAAGTACATGGAACTGATGCTTTTGCGCATATCTCTCAGTCCTTTGCCTCAAACTTGTAGCCCACGCCCCACACGGTTTTCAGGCACCAGGCATCGCTGGCACCTTCCAGCTTTTCCCGCAGGCGTTTAATATGCACATCAATGGTGCGGGAATCACCATAATATTCAAAGCCCCACACCTCGTCCAGCAGCTGGTCACGGGTAAACACACGGTTGGGGTGCCCTGCAAGATAAGCCAGCAGCTCCAGCTCCTTGGGAGGTGCCTCCACCACCTGACCCTTTACCTTCAGTTCGTAGCGGCTCATATCCAGCGAAAGATTTTCAAACTGGATAATTCCATTGCTTTCCTGGCTGTCCGGGCTGCACCGGCGCAGCACCGCCTTAATGCGTGCCACCACCTCTTTTGTGTCAAAGGGCTTTACCACATAATCGTCTGCCCCCAGTTCCAGGCCCAGCACTTTATCAAAGGTTTCCCCCTTTGCGGTAAGCATAATCACCGGGGTATTGCTCTGGCCCCGAATGCGGCGGCATACCTCCCAGCCGTCCATGCGGGGCATCATTACATCCAGCAAAACCATGTCCGGCTTTTCCTTTTCAAACAAATCCAGGGCGGCTTGTCCGTCGTGGGCAATAAGTGTCTCGTAGCCCTCTTTTGCCAGGTACAGGCGCAAAAGTTCGCAGATATTCTGGTCGTCATCCACAATCAAGATTTTTTGGTTGGCCATGGTGGCACGCTCCTTACTTGTGTTTTAGCATTCTCTGCCGCCCTTTGGGCGGCAGTCTGGTGCAGGGGGTTTGCTTTATTATACGGTATAATTGTAAATAAAAAAAGAACCGTGTCAAATTCCACGGCGTATTGTGGCTCCTGCAGGCCCTATGGTCGGTGTTTTTCGTTGAAAACCCGGCCTGTTTATGCTATACTCTTTAGTTGCATCAAGCTTTTTTGCATCCAGCAAAGGTGGCTGCGTCTGGGCAGCCACCACAAAATAGACAGGCAATTTTACAGAAAGGCAGAACGCCCGGTTCATGGGTGTTCTGGAGAGGAATCATCCGATGAAATTAGGTATCGTGGGTCTGCCCAATGTGGGCAAAAGCACCCTGTTCAACGCCATCACCAGCACCAAGAATGCGGCAGCCGCCAACTATCCCTTCTGCACCATCGAACCTAACACCGGCATTGTGTCGGTACCCGACGCCCGGCTGGACAAGCTGGCCGAAATCTGCAATACCGAGAAAAAAGTTCCCGCTATTGTGGAATTTGTGGACATTGCCGGCCTGGTAAAGGGCGCATCCCAGGGCGAGGGCCTGGGCAACAAGTTCCTGGGCAACATCCGGGAATGTGACGCCATTGTCCATGTGGTGCGCTGCTTCGGCGGCACCGACATTGTTCATGTGGATGGCAGCGTGGACCCCCTGCGTGACATTGAAACCATTGACACCGAGCTGATTCTCAGCGATTTGGAGGTCGTTTCCAACCGTGTCGCCCGCTTTGCCAAGGCCGCCAAAACCGGCGACAAAAAGGCTGGGGCCTCCGCTGCCTGGCTCCAGGAGCTGGCCGAGCACCTGGGCAAGGGCAAAAACGCCCGCAGCTTCCCCTTTAACCAGGACGACGAGGACCAGATGCTCCAGCTCAAGGAGATGGGCCTGATTACCGTAAAACCGGTAATTTACGCCGCCAACATGAGCGAGGACGACCTGATGAGCGGCATGAACGAGAATGTGCATTACCACGCCGTGCAGAAGCTGGCCGCCGAGGAGGGTGCTGAGTGCATTCCCATCTGCGCCAAAACCGAGGAGGACATTGCGGACTACACCCCCGAAGAAAAGAAGGAATTCCTCCGTGAAATGGGCATCGAGGCCACCGGTCTGGACAATCTGATTAAAGCCAGCTACTCCCTGCTGGGCCTGATTTCCTACCTCACCGAAGGCAAGAAGGAATGCCGCGCCTGGACCATCCGCCGGGGCACCAAAGCACCCCAGGCCGCCGGTAAGATTCACTCGGACTTTGAGCGGGGCTTCATCCGTGCCATCGTGGTAAGCTACGCCGATTTTGCCGCCTGTGACTTTAACATGGCCACCGTAAAATCCAAGGGCTTGCAGCGCACCGAAGGCAAGGAATATGTAATGCAGGACGGCGACATCGTCGAGTTCCTGTTCAATGTGTAATATCCCCAGGCAGGAGGAACAGCATATGGAAATTTTCGGCATTATGGGTGCCATGCCCGATGAAGTGGAGCAGCTTTGCGCCCAGCTGGACGGCGTGACCATTGTCCCCTATGCAGGGGTGGAATACCATGTGGGCCGTCTGGGCGAAAAAGAGGTGGTTGTTTGCTGCGCCGGTATGGGCAAGGCCAACGCCGCAGCTACCACCCAGGTGCTTATTACCAAGTTTGGGGCACAGCGGATTATCTTTTCCGGCATTGCCGGCAACATGACCAGCAAAATCGGCATTGGTGATGTGGTGGTGGGCAAAACCGTGGTTTACCACGACGCCCAGGACGACATGATTGCCCAGTCCGCTCCCTTTACCGCCCAATATGAGGGTGACCCTGCCCTGGTGCAGGCAGCCATGGAGGCCTGCCGCCAGGCAGGGGTAACTGCTCTGAAGGGCAAGATTGCCACCGGCGACCAGTTTGTGGGCGACAGTGCCACCAAAGAAGCCATTGCTGCCAAAACCAGCCCGGACTGTGTGGAGATGGAGGGCGCCGCCGTCTGCCAGATTGCGGCAAAAAACAATGTGCCCTGCGTGGTGCTGCGGGCCATGAGCGACAATGCCGATGAAGAAGGCCACGAGCGCCTGGTGGTGAAGGATTTCAGCATCAGCGAGTATGTGGCCACCGCCACCCGCATTGTGTGTGCCATGCTGAAAGCACTGTAATGGATTCATCTTCCGCTTTTAAAAAACCTTCCCGGCACGGGGCAGCCCTGGGCTGCCCCTCGTGCCGGTTTTTTGGCTCTATTCGTTATGTTTTTTAAAATACTACGAAAGAAGGAGTGCCCATGCTGAACATCAACCTCAAGCAGCTGGAGGTGTTTGTCACCGTGGTCCAGCTGCAAAGCTTCACCCTGGCTGCCCAGCAGCTGTACATCACCCAGTCCACCGCCAGCACCCATGTGCGGGGCTTGGAGCAGCAGCTGGGGGGCGATTTGTTTGTGCGGGGCAGCAAGCGGCAAACCGCCCTTACCCCCCTGGGCGCCCTGATTCTGCCCCGTGCCCAGGAAATTCTCACCCAGTGTACCCAGCTGGAAAATCTGGCACGGCCCAACCAAAACACCGACCTGCTGTGTCTGGCCGCCTCCACCGTGCCCAGCCGGTGCCTGGCTCCTGCCCTGATGGCAGGTTTTTCGGCACAGATGCCTCAATGCCGTTACCAGCTGCAGAATGCAGACAGCCAGAAGGTCCACGAGCTGCTGCGCCAGCGCACCATCCGGCTGGGTCTGGTTGGCACCCGTCTGCTGGAGGAGGGCTGCACCTACCAGCTTCTGTGTCAGGATAAACTGATTCTTGCCGCTCCCGCCCTGCCCCGGTACAGTCAGCTGGCCCAGAAGGGCGCACTGGGCAGCCAGCTGCTCACCGAGCCCATGCTCTGCCGGGAGGAAGGCTCCGGCACCCACCAGCAGCTGCTGCGGTATGTGGAGCAACTGGGAATGGATACCCAGTGCCTGAACATCGTGGCCCGCATCGAGCAGCCCCAAACCATTTTGGATGCAGTGGCCCAGGGGCTGGGGGTTACGGTCTGCTCCGCCCTGTACGCCAAGCCCTGGATTGATGCAGGGCGTATTCTTGCCTTTGAATTGCAGCAGGAAAGCCTGTACCGGGGCCTATATCTGGTCTACCGGAGCGACAGTATGCTTTCCGCCTGCGAAAAAGCCTTTGTGAATTTCTGCCGCCAGCACGCTCCCTTTTCTCCCCTGTAAGCTTAAAGCGCCCCGGTTTTGCTCCCCCTGGGCGTTCAGGGCAGCCCTTTGCCAATGGGCCAATAGGCTGGTTTTTTTGCCCGGCATTGCACCGGCCCCACGCTCAAACTAATCCTCATAGGCAAAGAGCCATCCTGTAAATTTACAGGATGGCTCTTTGTTTATGGGGTTGCTTGCCGGTCTGCGGATTTGGTCTTTACAAAAAACGCCGCATATCCTGGGCCGTGCGTTCCTCAAACTGCTGAAGTTCATCCAGCAGCTTTTTTGCCCCGGAACTGGCACCAGGGTAGTCTTTGCGGGCCTTTTCGCAGTCCATAATGCCCTGGGTGGCTCCCTGAATCACCATATCCGCCAGATTGCGGTTGCTTTTGTCTGCAATGGTCTGGCTCCAGATGCCTACCTTGGTGGTCAGCCGTGCAAAGGGAGTCTGGCCCTCGCTGCGGCCGCCGCAGGCTTCAATGGCGGTGTGGGCTGCTTGGTTCAACCGGCGGTACTCCTTTTGCTGGTTCAGAAAGCTGGCTCGCAGGTTGCGGTCCTGGGTCAGTTCAATCAGCTGATCCATGGTGTTTTTGCCCATTTCAGTGTTGGCAACCACGGCATTGAGGACTGCCTGGTTATCGGTCATATTCTGCTGGATGTTTCCGTGTGGATATGCCATAAAAAAATCCCCCGTTTCTACCAAGTCATGGGTGCGCAATCGTGCGCCCTTCTTCCTAAGTATGCACGGGGGCTTTGCAATTTATACAGCTGTCTGGCCTTTTGGAGCCGGTTGGCTGCGGCACTGCTGCCCTCTCCTGCAAGACAGCCGGGCCAGGCCCCTGCAACGGGCTGGAAACTGGCATAACCGCCCGGCCATCCTAGCACCAGCGGCTGTTGCTGCTGCTAGGGCTTATTCCATAGCAGCCAAGGCAAAAGAAGGCCCTATTTTATTCCGCCCCCAGCAGCACCGCCGCCTGGTTTTGCAGGTCACTGCGCACATAGTCCGAAAGGGCTGCTGCCAAATCCGGCAGATGCCCCTCCTGGGTGGTTGTGGCAGCGGGCAGCTGGCTGGCTGCTGCGGGGTTGGTGTAGGCCCAAAGCAAAAATGCCTGGGCCTCCTTCTGCTGCTGGCTCTCCGCCTGGCTGGATACCATCAGCCAGCCCTCTGCCGCCTCAATGGGCCAGCGCAGCTGGTCCATTGCAAAGCCTTCACCGCTCAGGCTTTCGGCGGCAAACCCAAAGGGAACGGGCACCAGGCATACTTCCTGGGCCAGCTGGGGCTCCATCAGCTTAATTTCACTGGTGCCGGTACGGTAAAACAGAGCCTGCCCCTGGGCAAAGGTCTGCAACGCCTGCTCCTGGCTCAGCTCCAAGGCCTGGCTGCTTTGCAGCCGGCCCTGCGGGCCTGCCATGGCGCTGGCTTCCAGCTTCATCAGCTCCACCAGTGCCGTCAGGTTTTTTTGCAGCGCCGCTGTATCCTCCTGGGTGCGGCTGGCCACCTGTTCCGGGGTTGCAAAGCAGGTTGCCAGCACCGGCGTGAGAACGGCCCCATTGTAGGCAGTGGAGCCCGCAAAGGTAAACACACCCGCCAGCTGGCCCAGCTCCGGCCCAGGCTGGGCGGGCAGCCGGTAGCTGCGGCCTGCCAGCACCACCGAAACCGCCTGGGGCTGCTCTATCCATGCCTGCACCGTCTGCACAAAGGTCTGCCATTCCTCCCAGCTGGCGGCCGCCAGCCGGGCTGGGTCAAAACTGCTGCCCAGCAAAGCCCGCAGCATCCGGGCATCCGCCAGGTATCCGTAACTGCCGCCGCCAAAGGGCAGCCCATAGCAGCTGTTCTGGGCACTGCGGCCTGCCGCAGTCATCAAAAGGGGCACCTCCTGGGCCAGGTCCACCGCTGTTTGGCTGGTGGGCAGCTGATAAGTTACTACCAGGCCGGGCGCAGCGTCCGGCTGGTTTTGCTGGCTCACCACCTGTACCCCGGTAGCCTGGCTGTACGCCTGCAATGCCCCTTCCAGCAGCCCCTGGTCATCCTGTACATACAGCACCCGCTGGGTCTGCTGTTCCTGAACCTCAGCGGACGCTGTGGGTGCCTGGGGCACCCATTGCAGCTGCTGCACGCTGCATCCGGCCAGCAGCAGTGCGCTGCACGCTATGGCCGCCATTTGCTTCATCATATCTGGCATTGCTCCCTTGCTGATTTGTGTTTGGTTCCAGTATTCTTTATTATACAACGGCCTGTGTCCCCTTCGCAACCAAAAGGGCCGCTCTGCGGTGACATTCCGCCCAAAGTGTGTTACAATAAAACATTATGTACCAAGTGCCGAAAGGAGCCCCTGCCCATGTGTGAGCCTCTTTATTACAGCCAGCCGCCGGTGCTGGAATTTACCGCTTCCGTCACTGGCTGCCAGCCCTGCAAGGAGCTGTGGGAAGTTACTTTAACACAAACCGCCTTCTACCCCCAGGGGGGCGGCCAGCCTGCCGACCGGGGCGCCCTGAACGGGCTGCCGGTGCTGGATGTATACCACAAGGAAGGCCAGGTGGTACACCTGCTGGAAGCTCCCCTGGAGCCCGGCCTTGAGGTGCAGGGGCTGGTGGATGGGGATTACCGGCTGGAGATGTGCCAGCAGCACACGGGAGAGCATATTCTCTCCGGCCTGCTGCACCAGATGTTCGGGGTGCAGAACCTGGGCTTTCACATCGGGCAGGACTACCTGACCATGGATACCAGCATCCTCCTTACGGCCCAGCAGCTGGCCCAGGCGGAGGAGCGGGCCAACCAGATGATCTGGCAGGATGTTCCCGTACAGGCCCAGTGGTACCAGCCCCACCAGCTGGCCAGCCAGACCTACCGGAGCAAAAAAGCACTGGAAGGCCCGGTACGCTTGGTTACGGTCCCCCAGGCAGATTGCTGCGCCTGCTGCGGCACCCATGTGCAGCGCACCGGCCAGGTGGGCCTGATTAAAATCATCCAGTGGCAGAACTACAAATGCGGCGTGCGGCTGTTTGTGGTGTGCGGCGTGCGGGCCTACCGGGAGGTATGCAGCCAGCAGGAGCAGGCGGTGGCCATCCGGCGCATGCTCAGCGTTACCCCCCAACAGCTGGCCCAGGGCGTGGAGCGTCAGCAGCAGGAGCTGGAGGCCGCCCGCTTCCGGGCCGGTCAGCTGGAACAGCAGCTGTTCCAGGCCCTCAGCCAGCAGGTGCAGCCCGGCCAAGCCCCCGTGCTCATTCAGCCGGACCTTGCCCCCCAATCCCTTCAGCGGTTGTGTGCCGCCCTCACCCAGCGCACCCAGGGGCTGTGCGCCGTGTTCAGCCCTCTGCCCCAGGGCGGGGCCCTGTATGCCCTGGCCTGTGCCGATGCCCAGGCGGATTTGCGCCCCCTCTGCCGTGAGCTGAACCAGGCTTTTGAGGGCCGGGGCGGCGGCAAGCCGGGCTTTGTGCAGGGCAGCATCCAGCAGGATGCCGCCAAAGCTGCCGCTTATCTGCAAACAATCATCTCAAACACTTAAAAATAAGGAGAAATACCCCACCATGAGAATGCGATTTAAACCCTACGCCCGCCCCGAACTGCTGGCCTGCCCCTTCCACGCCCACGAACCGCTGGAAAACAAGGGCCGCTGGCACAGCGTATTTGCCCGCCCCCAGCAGCCGGTTCATCTGGAGCTGGGCTGC
Organism: uncultured Allofournierella sp.; assembly: GCA_944382705.1. Taxonomy (GTDB): domain Bacteria; phylum Bacillota; class Clostridia; order Oscillospirales; family Ruminococcaceae; genus Allofournierella. The sequence goes on along the minus strand of CALWNE010000044.1, from coordinate 9,012 downwards.
GGTAAGGGCGGTTTTCTGGCTCAGCTGGCCAGCCGTCACCCGGACATCAACTACCTGGGCATTGATATTACCGATAAGGTACTGATTCTGGCCAAGCGCAACATTGAACGGGTGTACCAGGAAAAGGGCCTTGTGCCGGACAATGTGCAGATTATGAGCCTGGACATTGAGCGCATTCTCAATGCCTTCAACGAGCAGGACCAGGTGCAGCGCATCTACATCAACTTCTGCAATCCCTGGAACAAAAAGCTGGCCCACAAAAAGCACCGGCTCACCCACACCCGCCAGCTGGCACTCTACCGCACCATTCTGGCCCCGGAAGGTGAAATCTACTTTAAAACCGACGATGACGGCCTTTTTAAAGACAGTCTGACCTACTTTGAAGAAGCAGGCTTTGAAATTATCTGGCACACCTTCGACCTGCACCAGCAGGAGCCGGAATGGAACATCCGCACCGAGCATGAGCAGATGTTTACTCAGCAGGGCATTCCCACCAAGGCTTTGATTGCCATCAAACGGCCCATGACCGCCGAACAGGTGGAGCAGGCCATCACCCGCCGCACCCAGCTGGATAAAGAAGAAAGCGCCGCCATCCGGGCAAAGCTGGGCATCCGGTAAACAGCCTGTGCTGCTGCCGCCCAGCAACCCTTTATAGCACAAACAGCCGAACCCCCTGCCGCAAAACAGGATAGTTCGGCTGTTCTTTTTATGGTGGGCAAAAGGCCGGATTCAGCACTCAAAGTCGCACACTGTGCGCTGGCTTGCAATGGTGGCCACCCATTCCTTGATTTTTACATGGGGTTCATAGGCCTGATAGTCCTCTAGACCCTGGCGGTCGGTCAGCTGGGCGATAAGTGCCACATCGCTGCCTGCAAAGCCAAGCCCCACCTGGGCACTCACCAGGCCAGGGGCACGGCCCACCAGACCCTCCAGCTGCCGTTTTAATTCCGGTGCCTGGGTCTTATCCTTCAAGTTCCATAATACAATGTGTGTTACCATGGGTTATTCCTCCTGTTTTTGTATGGGTGGGGGTGCGGCAAAGGCTCTAGGCTGTTCCTCCCGGACGGGTTCAATGCCCAGGCTGCCCAGCCCCAGCTGGTTGTTCAAAATGCCCCCTGCACCAATGGCGCCCCGGCCATATTTGCTGCGGATGGCATCCAGGCTTTGCTCCAGCCGTTCCCGCTTTTTGTCCGGCTGGGGAACCTCCTCCAAAAAGCTCTGCTGCACCGCAAAGGGCTCGGTGGTCAGGCTTTGGGCGGTTACGGTGAGCATCCGCACCGGCTGGCGCATATCCCAATGCTGGCGCATCAGCTGCCAGCAACCCTCCGCCAGTTCCTTGGCCAGGTGGCTGCTGGTGGGCAGCTGCTTTTGCCGGGTGATGGTTTTCATGGCATCGTCCCGCACCGTCACCTGCACCGCCCCGGCCCACAGGCCCTTGCGCCGCAGCCGGGCGGCCACCTCGTCTGCCAGCACACCCAGTGCCAGCTGAATTTCCCGCTGGCCCACCAGGCTACGCTTAAAGGTGGTGCCGTTGCCCACACTTTTTACCGGTTCCCGCTCACCATAGCGGCGCACCGGCTCATCGTCCAGCCCCTGGGCATACCGCACCAGCTGAAGGCCCTGGCGGCCCAGCAGCTGCTCCATGGCCCCAGGGTCCGCCTGGGCCAGCTGCCCAATGGTGTAAATCCCCTGCCCGGCCAACCTCTGGGCAGCACTGCGGCCCACATACAGCAAATCCCCCACCGGCAGCGGCCAAACCAGCTGCCGGAAGTTTTGTGGGGTGATAAGGGTGGTGGCGTCCGGCTTTTTGTAGTCGCTCCCCAGCTTGGCAAACACCTTATTAAAGCTCACCCCCACCGAAATGGTCAGCCCGGTTTCCTGGCGCACCTTCTGGCGCAGCTGGTCCGCCAGCTGCCAGGGACTTTTTGCAAACAGCTGCCAGCTGCCGGTTACATCCAGCCAGCTTTCGTCAATCCCAAAGGGCTCCACCCTGTCCGTTACCGAATAGTACAGCTCATTCAGCAAACGGGAATAGCGGGTGTAGTCCTCCCGGTGGGGCGGCAGCAGTATCAACTCCGGGCAGGCCTGTTTTGCCTGCCAGATCACCTGGGCCGTTTTAACGCCCCGCCGTTTGGCTGGCTCGTTCTTGGCCAAAATAATGCCCTGTCGGCTTTCCGGGTCGCCGCATACAGCCACACATCGCTCTCGCAGTTCCGGGTGGCGCAGCAGCTCCACACTGGCATAAAAGCTGTTGCAGTCACAGTGCAAAATCCATCGTTCCATCCCGGTGCTCCCCCCCTTTGTACCACTGGGCTTTGCAGCCAGAGTTCTGCTTTGTTCTTTTTATATAGTATAGCACGAATTTCTTTGCGGCGCACCACTTGCAGCCCCAGCCGGAAAGGAGTATACTAAAGCCCTGCAATCTCTGCGCAAGGGCTTTCCCTGCTTTGAAGGAGGTTTTTCATGTCTTTTAGTGTATACCAAATTTTATGGTTCTTTTTTGTTTATTCCTGCCTTGGCTGGTGCATGGAGGTAGTGTTCCACACCGTTACCACCGGCGAGTGGGTAAACCGGGGGTTTTTAAACGGCCCCCTCTGCCCCATCTACGGCTGCGGCATGGTGATTGTGCTGCTGGTGCTCTGGCCATTGCGCCACCACATTCTCCTGCTGTTTTTGGGCAGCGTCCTGCTTACCAGCACTCTGGAGCTTATCACCGGCTGGGTGCTCAAAACCCTGTTCCACACCGTCTGGTGGGACTACTCCCGGGAGCGGTTTAACCTGGGCGGCTACATCTGCCTGCGGTTCAGTGTGGCCTGGGGTGTGGTGGGGGTGGGGGCAGTGCTGCTGCTTCATCCACCCATTCAAGCCCTCATTGACCTGATTCCCCTTACCTTGGGCTGGGCACTGCTGGGTATATTTTCTCTGGTGCTGCTAGTGGACGGCATTGTTACCCTGGTCACCCTCATCGGCATTCAAAAGTATCTGGGAGAAATCCAGCACATCAGCCAGCTGCTGCGCCGGGGCAGCGATGCCATCAGCCGGGGCCTGAGCGATGTAACCCTGGCTGCGGACGAACGCCTGGAAGAAGGCCGTCAGGCTCTGCCCTTAAAGGTGGCCGAGCTGCAAATCCGCCGGGATTTCCTGATGGCCCAGCTTACCGACACCCGCCTGTTCCGGGCAGGCCGCCTGCTGAAAGCCTTCCCCCATATGCGCAGTGTGCGGTACGGCCAGGTGCTGACCGAGCTGAAAAAACGGCTCCAAAACACCCTGCACCGGTAAACCAGCCGGGCTTTCAGCTTACAAACAACATAAAAAGACCTTGTGCCCCAAAAGGCACAAGGTCTTTTTAATTACAGGATTCAAGCCCTTCTGCGGCGGCGCAGCATCTGGCGGGCGGTGGTCAGCAGGTCTTTTAAGCCTGCAAGGCAGACCACTGCGGTAATCATAGTACACCACACCGGCCAGCCGGGGACCTCCATCTGCATGAGCACGCATTCCAGGCCAATCAGCAGCAGGTTAAAGCTCATCCAGCCAAATTTAAAGCGCATGGGCAGCAGCTTGCGGGTGGTAACAATGCGCAGCACAAACACCAGCAGATAACTTACCATGCTGGCAAACCCAGCCGCAATGGGACCAAAGAAGGGCAGCATTGCCATGCTGACCACGCAGTTGAGCACTGCACCGGGCAGCATGGTGGTAAGGGAGAGGGTGCTGCGTTTTTCCACCATATAAACGCTGCTCAAAAACTGGTTGAAGCAGTTAAACAGGGCCCCCAGGGTAAGCAGGGGCACAAACTGCCAGGCGTTGTAGAAATTTTCTTTAAACAAAAACATCAGGGGCCGGCACAGCAGAATAATACCGGAACAGCAGCAGAACAGCAGGGTTTGGTACAGCCCGAACACCTTGGAGAAAAAGGCCCCCCGGCCCTGTTCCTCGGTTACAGCAGAAAGCTGCCAGGCTTCGTAAAAGATGGTACCCATAACCGTAAGAATGGTGGGCAGGAAGCTGCCCACACTCAGCAGGCCCGCCCAGTATTCACCGGTGTTGCCGCCGTAACCCTCGCAGAGAATCTGCACAAAAAACAGGTTGCTGGCACTGATGACCCAAAAGCTGATTTGGGCCGGCACCATGGGCAGGGCATATGCCATCATCTTTTTCCACATGGGCAGGGAGAAGGACTTTAGCCGCAGATACCGCTGCAAATCTGCCACCACAAACACAAACAGGCTGCTGAGAGCATCGCTGCAAATCACCGCCAGCACATAGCCCTGAGCCCCCATGTGAAAGCCAGATAAAAACAAAATCATAAAACCCAGGTTTGCGGCACTGCACAGCACACCGTCCACCGCCACCAGCCGGTTCAGCTGACGGCTGCGCACAAACTGAGTACACAGGGTACGCATACAGCTCATGAGCACATGAAGGTAAAGCAGCAGGGCATACTCACTGAACAGCGGTATCAGCTGCAATAGCGGGTAACACACAATCATAAGGGCAAACCCGGCCCAGATGGTAAAAAAACCGTTGGTAAACACCTGTCGCTTGTCGTTGCTGCGTTCCAGGCCAAAGCGTATAATTGCAAAACTCACACCCATGCTTACCAGCGGAATCAGCAAAAGTCCAATCTGCTGCACCAGCTTGGTGATGCCCACCTCGTCCACCTCGCCCATGGCAAAGGTGATGTAGGGCTGCAAAATAATGCCGAGCAATTTGGAGGAAAAGCTGCTCAAGGCAAACAGTACTGTGTTGCTCATCAGCCGCTTATACTTACTGTCCAATCCAAAAAGCCCTCCTTTCTTTGTGGCAGATCCCGGCCAAGGCCGGTTGTTCTATTATAACCTTTTCCCCGGCAAAAGTCACCTGCCCCGGCAAAAGTCCTGCTTACTGGCGCAAAAGGGCTCTGCGGCAGGCATAATCCGGCATAAACCGGGCCACCAGCTGCCAAAAGGGCGGCTGGTGATGGGGGTGCACAAAGTGGCAGTACTCGTGCAGTATCACATACTCCACCGCCTCCAGAGGCTGCACCGCCAGCTGACGGGCCAGAGTAATGCGCTTTTTTTGCAGGTGGCACACACCCCATCGGCTGGTCATGTCCCGCACCACCAATTGGGGCGGCTCGCCCCCCAGCACCTGGGCAAAGGCCGGGTAGATGCGGTCGCTGATGGGCTCAAACAGCGCCAGGCATTCCTCCTTGCTGGGCAGCGGGGGCTGCTGGCTGCGCCGGTTAATTTTTTGCTGCGCAGATACAATCCAGGCCAGGTGGGCCGCCATAAATCGGTCAATCTCCTGCTGGGGCAGGCGATGGGGGGCACTCACCGCAACAGTACCGTCCTGCCGTACCCGCAAATTGATGTTTTTTACCGCCTTGCGGGTGAGCTGATATTCCAGCCCTGCAAGGGTGCAAAGTTGTGGTTCCATGGGCTAAACCTCCCTGCTTTATAAACCTGGTAATGACCTTTTTATTGTATCACATAGGGGCACATTTGGCATTCGTCAAGTCATCATAACGCACAAAAAAAGCCGCAAAAACTTTCTCTTTCTTGCCGCCCTCCGCACTTGACAACCACTATATCTAGGTGCCATAATAGTAGCCGTACCCTATATACCCCAAAATACAGGTGCCGGTAATTTACCGGCTGTATTTTTTCGGCCCCGGCAGTTCGGCGTATTTTGCCCTGCTGGGCCTTTTGTTGCTCAGGCTTTTGGCCCTATCAAAGCAACGGTTCACCATCAGGAAAAGGAGACTACGAGCCATGATTAAAAGTGTTGTCAAACGGGACGGCCGGGTGGTTTTATACGATCAGGAAAAGATTGTAAATGCCATTATGAAATCCCTGGAAGCTGCCGGAGAGGGCGATTTTACAGAGGCAGGCCGGGTGGCTGCCCGGGCAGCACGCCAGCTGGAGCTGGACTGCGGCGACCAATCTCCCCAAATTGAGCAGATTCAGGACGCAGTGGAAACTGCCCTTATGGATACCGGCCATGATGCAGCGGCCAAACAGTACATTTTGTACCGGGCCAACCGCACCCGCATCCGGGAAGCCAACACCTCCCTGATGAAGACCATTGACGAAATCACCAATGTGGATGCCCGTCTCAGCGATATGAAGCGGGATAACGCCAACATTGACGGCAACACCGCCATGGGCAGTATGCTGCAAATTGGCACTGCCGGTGCCAAGGCTTATAACGCCGCCTATCTGCTGCGGCCAGAACAGGCCAAGGCCCACGCCGAGGGTGACATCCACATCCACGACTTTGATTTTTACTCCCTCACCACCACCTGCTGCCAGATTGATATTCTGCGGCTGTTCCACGGCGGTTTTTCCACCGGCCATGGCTTCTTGCGGGAGCCCAACAGCATTGGCAGCTACGCAGCCCTGGCGGCCATTGCCATCCAGTCCAACCAGAACGATCAGCACGGCGGCCAGAGCATTCCCAACTTTGATTACGGCATGGCCGAGGGCGTTCGCAAAAGCTTTGCCCGGCTGTACACCAGCAAGCTGGCCGAATGCATTGAGGATATTTTAGAGCTGGAGGATTGCAGCGCCCTGGCCAAGGAAGCTGTGGAAAAGGCAAGCAGTGCCATGGGCCAGCCTCCCCGGCTGGGCACCAATGTGCAGGAGTTTGACCAGCTCACCGCCCAGGCCCTTGCAGACAGCGGCCGCCTGGAGGAACGGGATGCACACCGCCTGGTGGCAAGCGCCCGCCGCCGGGCCCACCGCCAGACCAACCGGGATACCTACCAGGCCATGGAAGGCTTTGTGCACAACCTGAACACCATGCACAGCCGTGCCGGCGCCCAAACTCCCTTCAGCAGCATCAACTACGGCACCGATACCAGCCCCGAGGGCCGGATGATCATCCGCAATATTCTGCTGGCGGAGGATGCCGGCCTGGGCCATGGCGAGACTCCCATCTTCCCCATCCATATCTTTAAGGTGAAGGAAGGGGTTAACTACAACGAGCAGGACCCCAACTACGACTTGTTCAAGCTGAGCATGAAGGTGAGTGCAAAGCGGCTGTTCCCCAACTATGTGTTCCTGGATGCGCCCTTTAACCTGCAATACTATCTGCCCGGCCGCCCCGAAACCGAGGTTGCAACCATGGGCTGCCGTACCCGTGTTATGGGCAATGTGTACGACCCTGAGCGGGAAATCAGTTACAGCCGCGGCAACCTGAGCTTTACCTCCATCAACCTGCCCCGCCTGGCCCTGCTGGCCCAGAAGGACGAAGCCCTGTTTTACAAAAAGCTGGATGCCATGATGGAGCTGGTAGCCCAGCAGCTGCTGGACCGCTTTGAAATTCAGGCTTCCAAGCGGGTATACAACTATCCCTTCCTGATGGGTCAGGGCGTCTGGCTGGATTCCGACCAGCTGGGCCCTGCCGATGAGGTGCGGGAGGTGCTCAAGCACGGTACCCTGTCCATCGGCTTTATCGGCCTGGCCGAAACCCTCACCGCCCTGTACGGCCATCATCACGGCGAAAGCGATGAGATGCAGCAAAAGGGCCTGGCCATTGTGCAGCATATGCGGGACTTCTGCGACCGTAAGAGCCAGGAGCTGAAGATGAACTTCTCGCTGCTGGCCACCCCTGCCGAGGGTCTGTCCGGCCGTTTCACCCGCATGGACCAAAAACGCTTTGGCAGCATTGAAGGCGTTACCGACCGGGAATATTACACCAACAGCTTCCACATTCCCGTGTGGTTTGCCATCTCCGCCTATGATAAAATCCAAAAAGAAGGCCCCTACCACGCCCTCACCAACGCTGGCCACATCAGCTATGTGGAGCTGGACGGCGACACCGCCAACAATCTGGAAGCCTTTGAAAGCGTGGTGCGCTGTATGCATGACAGCGGCGTGGGCTATGGCAGCATCAACCACCCCGTAGACCGTGACCCGGTGTGTGGCTATGTGGGCGTAATTGGCGATACCTGCCCCCGGTGCGGCCGCCGCAGCGGCGAGGCCATCAGCCCGGAACGGCTGGCCGAGCTGCGCAAAAAATTTCCCACCGTGCCCATCTTCTGTGGCTGTGAATAATCCATTCCGGCCCTGTTGATTCAGTTATGTATCCAAACTCTGCCGCTGTGTGCTCAGCGGGCAGCGGCAGAGTTTTTTCATGGGCTTTTCGCCCCCGGCGCAAAGCCCCCAACCCTAAGGAGGTATTTGTTATGGCAGCAATGCAGAAACAGTCCGTTGTAGGCAAGGATGTACCCTTCGAGCGTATCCGCCGCATCACCGGCTATCTGGTGGGCACCATGGATAAGTGGAACGACGCCAAAAAGGCCGAAGAGCGCGATCGCGTCAAGCACCTGTAAGCCATGCTTCAGATTGCAGGTTTTGTAAACGACAGCATTGTGGACGGCCCTGGCCTGCGGTTCACCGTGTTTTTTCAGGGCTGTCCCCATCACTGCCCCGGCTGCCACAACCCGGAAACCTGGCCCTTTGAGGGCGGTACCGGGTTTACCCCCCAGCAGATTTTGCAGATGGTGCAGCGCAATCCCCTGTGCCGGGGCATCACCCTTTCGGGTGGGGAGCCCTTTGCCCAGGCCGGGCCGGAACTGCTGGAGCTGGTGCAGCTGGCCCGCAGCAGCGGCTACGAGGTGGCCAGCTATACCGGTTACACCTTTGAGGAACTGCTGGAGGGCACCCCTTATCAAAAAGCCCTGCTGGAACAGCTGGACATCCTGATTGACGGCCCCTTTGTGCAGGCAGAGCGAAGCCTGGAACTCCGGTTCCGGGGCAGCCGCAATCAGCGCATTTTAAATGTGCCAAAAAGCCTTGCAGCTGGTGCCCCTGTGTGGGAAACCGCCGAACGCTGGGTAGGCGAGCCGGAACAACCGCTGGTCTGGTAAGCATCAAAAAAACCACCGCCCAAAGGGCGGTGGTTTCAGCTTGTAGAAAAACCTGCTTTGGCAATCAGACCAGAGCAGGTTTTTGGTTTGTAAACAAGAAGGAAGATGGAAAAAGCAGCGAAATGTTGGGCGTATTTTCGCGCAATCTGGACCGTTTG
>CALWNE010000043.1 GCA_944382705.1 uncultured Allofournierella sp. | reverse complement strand
TTACCTCGGCAGCGGGCAGACCGCCAGCCACCAGAGCCTTGGCCAGAGGCACGGCCTTGTCCGCATCCTCAATGGCAATCACCGGCACAATGCCGATGTCATAAATCTTTTGCAGTACTTCGTTCATGGGGATTACATCCTTTCTTGCTTGATTCTCTTGAAAAAGGCAGCCGCCAGAGCCGCCTGGGGCAACAGTCATCAACGGTCCATCTCGCTTACCGGGCCACTGGCCTGGTGCTCGTAAATTACCCGCTCAATTTCCGCAAAGTCCGAGGAAGGCAGGTCTCCAGGTACAGTGCTCTTTACGCTGGAGTTTGCATTGCCCACCCGCATGGCTACGCCGGGGTCGTTGTATTTCAGCAGACCAAACAGCACACCGGCCACATAGGCATCGCCGGAACCAATCCGGTCGATTACATCGATGTTCTGATAGGGCGGTTCGGTGTAGAACTGGTCGGTCTCGGCACTGTACAGCAGGCTGGTAAAGTTGTGCTGCCGGGGGCTTAGCACGGTGCGCTGGGTGGCAGCTACAATTTTGACTCCATATTCCTGGGTGTAGCTTTTGAGGATGTCCCTCAGTTCCCCAGTTTTTTGGAACATACGGCGGCTGGTTTCCTCCGAGACAAAGAGCACATCCACCATGGGCAGAATCTGTTCAATGGTGGCACGGGCCTCTTCCTCGGTCCACAGGTTGGCCCGGTAGTTTACATCAAAGGAAATCATGACCCCTGCCTCTTTAAAACGGCGAATCAGCTCAATGGCCACATTGCGCATATTTTCGCACAAAGCCAGGCTGATGCCGCTCACATGGAACATCCGGGCCGCAGTATACACGCTGCCGGGAATCTCATCCATCTTGATGCGGGTAATGCTGGCCTTTTTACGGTCGTACACAATGGTGGGCTTGCGGGGTGCAGCGCCCATCTCATAGTAGTACAAACCCAGGCGGGCATCCGGGCTGTCGTCGTAAATTAAAAAGTCGTCGGATACGCCGGTGTAACGGATACGGTTTTTAATGTAGGTGCCCAACTTGTTGCGGGGCAACCGGGAGATGATGCCGGTGCGAAGGCCTAACAGGGCCACACCGCCAGCCACATTCAGCTCTGCACCGCCGGCCTGTTTTTGGAATACATCACTGTCGGTGATGCGCTCGTGACGGGGCGGTGAAAGCCGAAGCATAATTTCGCCAAAGGTAATCAGGTCAAAGGGTTTGTTTTGTTGTTCCATCTGCATACCAATTCCCTCCCTTGTGAGTGTGTGGGCTTGCTAGGGGACCATTGCGCCCATTGCCGCTTACATATTGTCCCTTATCTTATTATACCGTACCCTGCACAGCTTTTCAGCCTTTTTTGCCACTTTTCAGGGTTTGTTCACATTGTATCTGCTCCCCTTGATGCTCCATAATCTCATCCCGCACCATGCAGGCCTCGGCTGGGCCGTATCCATACAGCAACAGGGCATCCAGGGCGTAGGGGCAGAAGTTCAGCCCTGTCAGCTCCTTGGCAAAGGCCATGGCTGCTATTTCAGGCAGGCAGCGGATGGGGAAATCGTTGTGCAAGGGGCTCAGCTGCCACAGAATGCCTTAGGCAAACGGACGGCGCTGTTTTGCATGGGTTTTGTCTCCTTTGTTGGCAAACCTGACTGGCAGCAAAAGGCACCGGCGGAAACAGAAGCTTCCCGCCGGTGCCTTTGCTGCGCAAGCTGCGCAGGATTTACTTTGCTTAGTTGGTGCCAAACTCGCTGAGCTGCAAGCCCTCGTTGTGCTGCAAGGCCCAGTTGATGGACCAGGGGTTAGTGAACAGCAGCAGCTTGTTGCCCTTCAAATCCTCAATACGCTTGGTATCGCTGGTGAGGTCCAGAGTTTTGGGGTCCAGACCTTCGTTTTCAATCCAGCGGATGTGCTCAAAGGGCAGCTTCTGCATCCGGATGTCCACATTGTACTCGTTCTTGAGACGATACTCCAGAACCTCGAACTGAAGCACACCCACAACGCCTACAATCACTTCCTCCATGCCGCCGTTCAGCTCGCGGAAAATCTGGATGGCACCCTCCTGGGCCACCTGCTCCATGCCCTTTACAAACTGTTTGCGCTTCATGGTGTCCACCTGGGTGATGCGGGCAAAATGCTCTGGTGCAAAGGTGGGGATGCCTGCGTACTGTATTTTATTCTTGCCGGTGCACAGGGTATCGCCAATGGAAAAAATGCCAGGATCAAACAGACCAATGATGTCGCCTGCATAGGCTTCGTCCACCGTGGCACGGTCCTGGGCCATCAGCTGGGTGGACTGGGCCAGCTTGATTTTTTTGCCGCCCTGTACATGGGTTACTTCCATGCCACGCTCAAACTTGCCCGAGCAGATGCGCATAAAGGCAATACGGTCCCGGTGGGCCTTGTTCATGTTGGCCTGAATTTTAAAGATAAAGCCGGAGAAGTTCTCCTGTGCAGGCTCCACCAGTTCCTCGCCGCTGCGGCGGGGCAGCGGACTGGGAGACAGGCGCAAAAACTCCCGCAGGAAGGGCTCCACGCCAAAGTTGGTGAGGGCGGAGCCAAAAAATACAGGGCTGAGCCGGCCGGTCTGCACCGCTTCCATATCGAAGTCATAGCTGGCGCCGTCCAGCAGTTCAATGTCCTCGGTGAGTTTTTCGTGCAGGGGGGCGGTAATCAGCTCGTCCAGCTGGGGATCACCCAGTTCTGCCTCGATTTTATCCAGAATTTTCACGCCGTTGGCCTTGCCGTCACTCTGGAAGGCCAGAATGTGGCGGCTGTCCCGGTCGAACACACCCTTGAACTCCTTGCCGCAGCCAATGGGCCAGTTCATGGGATAGGTCTGGATGCCCAGAATCTCCTCGATTTCCTCCATCAGGTCAAAGGGGTCCCGTGCTTCACGGTCCATCTTGTTCACAAAGGTAAAGATGGGGATATGCCGCAGGGTACATACCTTAAACAGTTTAATGGTCTGGGCCTCGACGCCCTTGGCGGCGTCGATGACCATGACGGCGGCGTCGGCAGCCATCAGGGTACGGTAGGTATCCTCAGAAAAGTCCTGGTGGCCGGGGGTGTCCAGAATGTTCACACACTTGCCATCGTATTCAAATTGCAGCACCGAGCTAGTTACCGAAATACCACGCTGCTTTTCGATTTCCATCCAGTCACTCACTGCATGGCGGGCACTCTGCTTGCCCTTTACGCTGCCTGCCTGCTGAATGGCGCCGCCGTACAGCAGCAGCTTTTCGGTGAGGGTGGTTTTACCAGCGTCCGGGTGGCTGATGATGGCAAAGGTGCGCCGGCGCTGAATCTCTTGCCGTAAATCGGCCATAGATGCTTTTCCTCCTTAAATCGTATCAAAAGGCCCCACCTTGCGGGGCAGCCCTGCCCAAAAAGCCGGGCATAAAAGGCCTTAACTTTAATATATTATCGGTTATAAAGGCATTTTGCAAGGGGCATTGGCCACAAAGCCCCGTTTCAGCTGCCCTTTTTCAGCACAAAGCAGGGCAGCGGAGCGGTTTGGGCCCAGTTTGCAAAGCCGCATTCCAGCACCGTGTACTGCTGGATGGGCAGGCTGCGCAGCCACTGGAGCACCGCCTGTTTTTCTTCAAAGCCATTGGGCCCGCCGCTGTACAGGCAGGCGGCCAGCACTCCGCCGGGGCGCAGCACCTGCAAGGCCCCCTCCAGAGCGGGCAGGCTGGTATCCGGAGTGGTAAACAGGCTGTGATCCGCCCCCGGCAGGTAGCCAAAGTTAAACACCACGCAGTCTGCACTGGCGGGCTCTACCATCTGGGCCAGCTGGCTGTGGTCCGCTTTTACCGCCTGGCCAATCGCCCCAAGGCCTTTGCGGGCCAGCCGGGCATTGGTGTTGTCCACCGCCTGCTGCTGCACATCCAGTGCCAGCACCCGGCCCTTGGGCCCTGCCAGGCGGCAGAGCAGCTCGGTATCGCCCCCGTTGCCGCAGGTGGCATCAATAAAAAAGCCCCCCTCTGCCAGCCGGGCCTTTAAAAAAGTGTGAGTTAATTCCACCGGGGTGAACTCCGGGCAGCGGCGGCGCTGCCACTCATTGGCACCAGCCGCAAAGCCGAACTTTTTCAGCAGGGCACGGCCTGCGTCGGTCTGGGGCGGCGTGGCTGTGTGCAGGCTGGCAGCTTCAAAGCCGCCGGTGGCTGCCAGTATTTTGCGCAGAAAAAAACTGCCGTACCCCTTGCCTTGCCAGGCCGGTTCCAGCTCCAGCTGTTCCAGATGCCAGCCCTGGGGCTGGCGGCGGCACACACAGCGGCCAATGACGGTATTCTCCTTGCGCAGAAAAAAGCCCTGTTCGGTTTGCAGCAGTTCCATCTGCCCTTGTCCTCCCTATGAAACTATGGTACACTTAAACTTGTTATCCCACTGGGATATCCCGGGTTATTATACCTGGTTTTCACACTTTTTTCACCCCTGCATAAAATCTTTTTCACCCTGGGGGGGTACACTGATAGCAGAACAGATGATACAGCAGCTTTTTAAGAGCGGCCCAACCCCCGGCCCCGGCTGCTTACCCGATTGTTGAAAGGATGAATTTTTATGGAAAACAAGTGGGAATACGATTACACCGGCATGAATGGCGGTGAGCCCAATCCGGCTCCCGCTGCCTATACCCCCATCCCTGCCCAGAACGCCCAAAACGCCCAGCAGGGCCAGGGTGAACCCAATATGGGGGCAAACGCCACCTCTGGCTGGAACGCCGCTTCCGGCTATCATGCCCCCGCAGGCGGCGCACAGCCCCCTGTAAACAAACCCCGCCACAGCACCGGCAAGCGGATTGCAGCCGGCGCTCTTGCCCTGGTACTGGTGGCCGGCGCTGGCTTTGGCGGCGGCTATGCAGGCTTTTACATGGCCGATAAAACCAGCAGCGCCCGTGTGATTTACCAGGCAGCCGGCAACAGCGTTGCCTCCGGCAGCGGCGAAGCCACCACCGTTTCCAATCTGTCCGGCGTAATTGGCGCCATTACCCCCAGCGTGGTGTCCATTACCACCGAGCAGATGGTAACCACCAGCTTCTGGGGCGGCCAGCAGATTGTGAGCGGCGCTGGCAGCGGCGTGATTATGACCGCTGACGGCTATATCATTACCAACAACCATGTGGTGGAAGGTGCCCAGCAGATTACCGTGGAGGTAAACGACGGCACCACCTACACCGCCCAGCTCATTGGCACCGACAGCCAGAGCGACATTGCCGTGCTGAAGATTGACGCCACCGGCCTGACCCCTGCGGTAATGGCCGACTCGGATCAGGTGCAGGTGGGCGAAACCGCCATTGCGGTTGGCAACCCCAGCAGCCTGGGCATCACCTCCACTGACGGCATTGTAAGCGCCCTGAACCGCACCATTACGGTGGAGGGCAACACCATGAGCCTGATGCAGACCAGCGCTGCCATTAGCCCGGGCAACTCCGGCGGCGGCCTGTTTAATGCAAACGGCGAGCTGATTGGTATTGTAAACGCCAAGAACACCTCGGAATACGCCGAGGGTCTGGGTTTTGCTATTCCCATTAACACCGCCTTGGAGGTGGCCAAGGACCTGATGGAAAACGGTTATGTAACCGGTCGGCCGGCCCTGGGCATCTCGGTGGTAACGGTATCGGACGCACAAACCGCCCTGCAGTACGGCGTCTCTGCTTTGGGTGCCTATGTGGCGGATGTAACCGCTGGCGGTGGTGCTGCCAATGCAGGCATCCAGCGGGGTGACCGCATTGTGAGCGTGGGCACCAAGACCATCCAGACTTCGGATGATGTGCTGAATGCACTGAAGGACTACGCCGCTGGCGACACCGTGCAGGTACAGGTGGACCGCAAAGGCGAGCTGATTACCCTAAATGTAACCCTCACCGAGCGGGGCCAGGGTTAAGGGTTTGGTTTTAACAACCGTTCTTCGTTTCCTTTCTCCCTCAAAGCAGGCAGGGCAGCCATGGCTGCCCTGCCTGCTTTTTTGCATTTGGGTTGACGGCGGCAGGTTCTGGTACTATGATGGAAGCAATGCAACTTGTTTTTAATCGAATCTCAGAAAGGGACTCTTGTTTATGAATCAATGCAAGCAACAGGCCCTGCTGCACACCGTGCAGGGCCTGACCGAAAACTATCACAGCCATGAGCTGCTTACCCTCAAGCAGGGCATGGCTCTGCCCAGCCGAACCGCTGTTGTGGACTTTTTGCGGGACCTGAAGGAGGTACTGTTCCCCGGCTATTACGGCCCTTCCAGCCGGGTAGGCGATTTTTCCGAACATTATGCAGGCTACCGGCTGGACCGGCTGTACGATGCCCTGCGGGAGCAGATTGCCATTGCCCTGCTGTACCAGTGCGGCTGTGAAGGCTGCCAAAAACGCACCGAGCCCCAGGCAGACCAGATTTGTGCCCGGTTTTTTGAATTTCTGCCCACCATGCAGCAGCTGCTGCTGAAGGATGTACAGGCAGGCTTTGACGGCGACCCTGCCGCCAAAAGCAAGGAGGAAATCATTTTTTGCTACCCGGGATTTTATGCCATTTACATCTACCGGGTGGCCCACCAGCTGTACCAGCTGGAGGTTCCCTTTATTCCCCGCATTATGTCCGAGTATGCCCATGGCAGCACCGGCATTGACATCAACCCCGGCGCGACCATTGGGGAGTATTTCTTTATTGACCACGGCACCGGCGTAGTAATTGGCGAGACTGCCCACATTGGCAACCATGTAAAGCTGTACCAGGGCGTCACCCTGGGAGCACTGTCCACCCGCGGCGGCCAGCAGCTCACCGGTGTAAAGCGGCATCCCACCATCTGCGACCATGTAACCATCTACTCCGGTGCATCGGTGCTGGGCGGCGATACGGTCATTGGCGAAAACTGCACCATCGGCGGCGGTACCTTTATTACCGAGTCGGTACCGGCCAACAGCCGGGTGCTGGCCAAGCGCCCGGAACAGATGATTAAGTCCCCCACCGACCGGCAGGACTAACCGCTATCCCTCACAGACAAAACACACCCCTTCCGGCAAGCGGAAGGGGTGTGTTTTATTGTATGACAATCCTGTTTCATAGGACCTTTGGGCAGTGGCTTGCGGGGCAATTTTCGGCACACCTGGCACCGTGTTTTAGCACTCCCCAGCCCTCCGCAACCCTTCTGAGCAGGGTTGCACCAGAGGGCTAGCTGCCGGGCAGATTTTAGAACACCTGGAACCGTGTTGATGTGCTCCCCAGCCCTTTGTAAACCGTCTATGCAGTCTTGCGTCAGGGAGCCAGGGCCGCCTGTACCTGGGCCAGCTGTCGTGCAGTTTTTTAGAATGCCTGGCGCCGTGTTAATATCTCCTAAGTCTCTGTAAACCGTCCATGCCGGCTTGCTTCAGGGGGTAAGGCCCGCCTGTACCTGGGCCAGCTGCTGGGCAAATTCATTGCGCACACTGGCGGGCGAGTGAATCTGCACCTGCCCGGCAAATCCAAACACCCAGCCATAAAAAGCACGGCTGGGGGTAACCTCTACCTGTACGGTAAACCAGCCATCCGGCTGGGGCATCACCAGCACCTGGGTGCCAAACCGGTCCAGAATGGGGTCAATCATGGCGTTTTGGCACCGCAGTGTCACCTTTTGGGCCGGGCCGCCAAACATATGAAACAGAGGCCGGGCATAACTGCGCAGGGTTTCCTCGTTGATGATTTCCTCCCCTTGACGCTCCTGTTCCAGCAGATGGATGGAGGCCATCTTATCCACCCGGTAGTGGCGCAGCCCCTTTTCCGGCTGGTAAGCCACCAGGTAGTAGTTTTCGTCCTCCCACAGCAGGGCCCAGGGGCTTACCCGATACTCGCTGCCATTGCCTCGGCTGGTTTTCTTTTTATCCAGCGTCCAGTGCTGGTACTTGAAGCCCACCTGCCGGTTTTGGGCAATGGCCCGGTGGAGGGCATCTACGGTATAGTAGATGCTTTCGTTCATGCTTTTAACCTGGCCGGAGCTGTACACCTGCCGCTTCAGGTCCTGGGCCTGCCACTGGCTGGCAAACAGCCCGGTGAGGGTGGCAATGAGCTGGTCGCTCTTTTTGCGGGTGATGAACCGGGACGCCTGCACCGAATCCACCAGCAGCTTGAGTTCGGATAACTGAAGTGCACGCTCCCCCAAAAAGTAGCCGCCGCACCGCCCCCTGCTCTGGTGGATGTCATATCCCATTTTTTTCAGGCTTTCAATGTCATCGTAGACGCTTTTTCGTTCTGCTTTGATGCCCTGCTGGGCTAATTTTTCCAGAATTTGCGGTACATTCATCCGGTGCTCTTCGTCGGTGTACTGCTCCAGAATGCGCAGCAGGTGCAGCACTTTTGCCTTTTGGCCTTCCAGCCGGGACATGGCTCATCGCTCCTTTTCTTTTTGGTCAAAGGCTCTGCGTGCCTGGGTGGACTGGCGGAACATGGCTTCCAGTGCCGGGCGGTCCTGCTGTTCCAGGTACTGGCGCATCTGGTCCATCCGGGCGCAAAAAGCCTGCATCTCCTCCATCAGGTTTTCCCGGTTCCACAAAAACAGCTCCGCCCACATGGTTTCGTTGATGGCGGCAATCCGGGTAAGATCCCGGAAGGAATCGCCGGTATAGCTGGCGAATTCCTCCGCTCCCGGCGCACACATCAAACTCACCGCAATGGCATGGGTCAGCTGGCTTACATAGCCAATCATCTTATCGTGCTCCTGGCAGCTCAGCTGCCGAATGTGGGCAAACCCCAGCACCTGAGCCAGCTGCCGGGCAAAGTCAATCCCCTGCTGGGTGTTGCGGTTGGTGGGTGTAATCAGAAAGTTTGCGGGAGAAAAATCCACCAGATGGGCATTCTGAATGCCCCGTACCTCCCGGCCGGCCATGGGGTGGCTGGCAATAAACTCCACCCGCTGGCCCAACAGCTCCTGCACCCGGTCCACCAGCCCGGTTTTAACGCCGGACACATCGGTGCAGATGCAGCCTTCGGGCAAGCAGCCGCCATATTGGGAGACCCACTGCTCCAGTGCGGTGGGGTACAGGGCAAAAATCACCCGCTGGGCACGGCCCGCAAAGGCTTCCACCTGATGGGTGGTGCCTGCGGTGATGTAGCCCTGTTCCAGGGCAAACTCTACCGCCTGTGGGTCGGTATCAATGGCTTCCACCTGGGTAAAGCCTGCCTTGCGCAGCCCTCTTGCGTAGCTGCCCCCCAAAAGACCCAGCCCCACAATCAAAATCGGCGTGGTGTGATTCACGGCTTCACCTCCAGCTGGGCGCCGGTGGCTCCCAGCACATCAAAGAAGGTGGGCCAGCTTTTTTCCACCGCCTGGGCACCCTCAATTTCCACAGGGATTCCTGCGCAGAGTGCCGCCACCGAAAGGGCCATCACCACCCGGTGGTCATTGTGGCTTTGCAGGGGCTGGCTGGGTGCATGGAGCAAGCCGCCCTGGATGGTAACAGTATCATGAGTGCTGTGAATGACTGCCCCCAGCTTGCTCAGCTCCTGCTCCATGGCAGCAATGCGGTCGCTCTCCTTCATGCGCAGCCGCTGGGCATTGATGATGCGGGTGGTACCCTGGCAAAACACCGCCAGCACCATCAGGATGGGGCCAAGGTCCGGGCAGTCTGCCAAATCAATGGTGGTGGCGGTGAGCGGCGCAGGCTGGAACACCAGTTCCCCCTCCTGCCATTGCCAGCAGGCACCGCAATTCCGCAGAATGGGCAGAATGGCCTTGTCGCCCTGAAGGGAGTCCGGCGCAAGGCCGGCAAGGGAGATGCCTCCCTTCACCGCTGCCAGCACCGCAAAAAAGGCCGCCTGGCTGTAATCGCCCTCCACCTGGTAATCCTGGGGCACAAACGGCTGGCCGCCGGGAATCCGCAGCTGGGTGCGCTGGTCATCCAGCCAGCTGGTTTGCACCCCAAACCGTGCCATTGCGCTGCGGGTAAGCTCCACATAGCTGCGGCTTTCAAAGGGCGGCTGGATGGTAATGGTGCTGTCCTCTTTCAGCAGGGCCAGCGTATACATCAGGCCGGTGATAAACTGGCTGGACACATCCCCCCGCAGGGTGTAGTCCCCCGGTTTAAGGGCGCCCTCCACGGTCAGGCTATGGTCCGTCTGCTCAAAGCGCAGGCCCTGGCTTTCAAAGATGGTGCGGTACACCTCCATGGGGCGCTGAAACAGCCGTCCCCGGCCGGTAAATTCCACCGAGCCGCCGCCCAGGCTGAGCAGCGGCACCAAAAAACGCAGGGTGCTGCCGCTTTCGCAGCAATCCACCGGACCGCAAACCCGGCCAACGGTACCCTGGCCGGTAATGACAGCACCCTGGGGCTGGGGCTCCACCTTGGCCCCCATCTGGGCTGCCGCACCCAGGGTTGCCTGGATGTCCTGGCTGAATTCCAGATGATGCAGCCGGGAGGTTCCTTTGGCCAGGGCGGCGCACAGCACCGCCCGGTGGGCCATGCTTTTGGAAGGCGGGGCCTGTACCCGGCCTGTAAGCTGCTGGGTGGGTTTGATATGGGCAATCATGAGGGGGCTCCTTTCCTGTTGTGAGTGGTGAGTAAAAATGCCGCCTGGGTTTCAAGCACGAAGGCGGCATTGTTTTGGGTGCGGCTCCTGGGTTTTTTGGCCCCGGAGCCGCCTTCAATCTGTAAACTGTGCGGCAAAATGCCTTTCAGCAGGGGCTGTCCCCCTTGGCCGCTATTCTGCTTACTGGGCTGCCTTGCAGTAATCCAGCAAAAACTCCAGAGCATCCACATAGCCCTGAAGGCCCCGGCCAATGAAATGGCCGGCACAGGCCATGCCAGCATAGCTGATGCGGCGGAATTCCTCCCGCTGGGTTACATCGGTGATATGCACCTCTGCCGCAGGCAGGCCCACCGCTTTGAGGGCATCCAGAATGGCAATGCTGGTATGGGTATAGGCCGCCGGGTTGATGATAATGCCGTCGCAGCTGATGCGGGCCTGCTGGATGGCGTCCACCAAATCCCCCTCGTGGTTGGACTGGTAAAATTCCACCTCCACCCCCTGCCGGGCAGCTGCCTGGCTTACCAAATCCACCAGCGCCTGGTAGTCCATACGCCCATAGAGAGCCGGTTCCCGCAGGCCCAAAAGATTCAGGTTAGGCCCGTTTATAACCAAAAACTTCATAAATGGCCTCCTTGGCTGCCTGGGTAGCGTTGTCAAATACATCCGTATCGTTGTGAATGTGCAGGTCAGCAGCGGCCTCGTACAGGGGGCGGCGTTCCTGCTCCATGACCTTCAGCTGCTCCATGCTGCCGGACAGGGGCCGGTGGCCGCCGGTGTGCAGCAGCTCCACCGGGCGGTCAATGAATACCACCAGGCCGTTTTGGCGCAGACTGCGGATGTTTTGGGCACGCTTGACGATGCCCCCACCACAGCTGATAACCTGGGTATTTTCCTTGCCAAAGCGGGCGCAAATCTTCTGCTCCAGCTCCCGGAATGCTTCCTCGCCTTGGGTGGCGAAAATCTCCGGAATGGTACAGCCTGCCTCCTTTTCGATTTCTGCATCCAGATCCACAAAGGTGCGGTTCAGCATCTTGGCCAGTTGGCGGCCAATAGTGGTTTTTCCGCTGCTGGGCATACCAATCAGGCAGATGTTAGCCCGCATGGCAAAAATCTGGTGGCAGATGGGGTCGATATGGATTTCGGAAAAGTTGTACCGGGTAAAGTGCCGGGCAGTGTACACCGCCTGGGACACCAGCATTTGAAGGCCACCCCGGGAAATAACGCCTGCTTCCTCGCCACGGAGCACCAGTTCGGTTTTAAAGGGGTTGTACACTACATCCAGCACCGCTTCCAGATTGGGGAAGTTTTTTGGCTGTACCAGGCATTCCCCCACATTTGGGTACATACCTGCCGGGCTGGTGTTCACAATGATGTTCACCCGGCTGTCACCGTCCACCTGGTCGTAGGTCATGGCGCCGTTGCGGCCGGTGCGGCTGGCAAACAGCACCTGGGCTGCGCCCTCGTCCATGGCCACTGCGTGCACGGTGCGGCTGGTGCCGCCGGTGCCCAGAATCAGAACCGTGCGGCCCTTAAAGTCCACCCCGCTTTTTTTTGCCAGATACAAAAAGCCGTCGTAATCGGTGTTGTAGCCATGGAGCACACCATTGCGGTTCACAATGGTGTTTACTGTGTGGATGGCTGCCGCCTTTGGCTCCAGAATTTCACAGTAAGGAATCACCAGTTCCTTATAGGGGATGGTCACATTAATGGCCTTAAAGTTTTTTTCTTCCATAAAAGCCCGTGCCTCTGCCTCGGTGGGCAGGGGCTTGAGCTGGTAGTCGTAGTCGCTGAGGGCCTCGTGCACTTCTTTAGAGTAGCTATGGCCCAGCCGCTCGCCAATCAATCCGTATTCCATGGTTGTTCCTTCTCCTTTGCGCAATGCCACAGCGTACCGTAACGCTGGGTCAGTAAATCCAGCAGACCAAAGGCGGTAACCGCCGTCTGCACCACTGCGGCCCGGTGGGCAATGCAGGGGTCGTGGCGGCCCTGGATGGCCAGCGTAGCCGGCTCCAGTGTGCCAAGCTGGATGGTTTGTTGTGGTTTGTAAATGCTGGGCGTGGGCTTGATTGCGGTGCGCAGCACCAGGGGCATACCGTTGGTAATGCCTCCATTGATGCCCCCGTTGTTGTTGCTGGTGGTGTATACCTGGCCCTGATCCGCTGCAAAGGGGTCGTTGGCCTGGCTGCCCCGCATCTGGGCCATGGCAAACCCTGCCCCAAACTCCACCCCTTTAATGCCGGGAATGCTGAACAGCAGGTGGGCCAGCTGACTTTCCACGCTATCAAAAAATGGCTCGCCCACACCGGCTGGCATACCTAGTACAGCGGTTTCCAGAATGCCGCCCACGCTGTCCCCCTCTTGGGCCGCTTGCCGGATGGCCGTTTCCATCAGGGGTGCCGCCTGTGGGTTGAGCACCGGCAGGCCCTGGCACCGGCTCAGCCGCTCCAGCTGGTCTGCCAGCTGGTCCGGCTGCTGGGCAAAGGCCTCATCCGGCACACCGGCCAGCTGGGCTGCATGGGTGGCCAGACGGATGCCCTTCTGCTCCAGAATGCTTTGGCACAGGGCACCGGCAGCACAGACCGCTGCGGTAATCCGACCGGAAAAATGCCCGCCGCCCCGGTAGTCCTCAAAGCCCTGGTACTTTACATGGGCGGTGTAATCCGCATGGCCGGGACGGCAGCGGCCCTGCTGTGCCCCGTAGTCCTGGGAGCGGGTGTTGTTGTTGCGGATGAGCAAGGTGATGGGAGTGCCGGTGGTGCGGCCCTGCCACACCCCGCTTAAAAACTCCACCTGGTCTGCCTCCACCCGGCTGGTGGAAAGGCCGTCTCCCCGTGCTCTGCGTTTTTCCATCTGGGCCTGTATAAAGCCCTCGTCCGCCGGCACACCGGCAGCAATGCCATCCAGCACTGCCCCAATGGCGGGGCCGTGGCTCTCGCCAAAAATCGTCAGGCTTACAGCGGTTCCAAAGGTATTTTTCATGGCTGCTCCTTTCCAAACAAAAGGGCTTGCAGCTGGCAAAGCTCCAGTCGGTCCAGCCGCCAGCAGCCCAGGGCAGGTACCTTAACCACGGTAATGTGGTTTTGGCCCATCTTTTTATCGTGCAGGATGTAGCCCCAGACTTTTTCTTTGTTGCAGGCACTGCGGGCAGGCAGGCCCAGCTTGCGGTAAACTGCCCGCACCCGCTTGGCCAGCTTGGCGTCCTCAATCATGGGCAGCATACCCAGGGCCACGCATTCGCCGTGGTAGAGGCCCTGCTTGCGGCGGCCATGGATGCCCTTTACCGCCTCGATGCCGTGGCCCAGGGTGTGGCCCAGGTTCAGAATGGCCCGCAGGCCCTGTTCGGTTTCGTCCTTTTCCACCACCTGCTTTTTAATCAGCAGGCTGCGGTGAATGATGGTTTCGATGATTTCTTCCGGATTTTGCTGTTCAAACAGCTCAAACAGGCCTGCGTCGCTGGTAAGGCTCATCTTGATGCTTTCGGCCAGGCCGTTTACAAAGTGCCGCCGGGGCAGTGTTTGCAGGGTATCCGGGTCAATGAGCACCAACCGGGGCTGCCAGAAGGCCCCCACAATGTTTTTGGCTGCGCCCAAATCCACCGCTACCTTGCCGCCAATGGAGGAATCAATCTGGGACAGGGTGGTGGTGGGGCAGTTGATAAAATCCACCCCTCGCATATAAGTAGCGGCCACAAAGCCAGCCAAATCTCCCACAACGCCGCCGCCTACGGCAATGACCAAATCGCTGCGGGTAAAGCCATTTTGCAGCATTACTTCCAGCAGTTGCTGGTATACCGCCAAGCATTTGCTGGCCTCGCCCTGGGGCACGGTGTGCACAATGCCCTGACCGCACTGGGCCTGTACGGTTTGCGCGTACTGGGCCGGTACGCCGCTATCGGTTACAATCAGCACCTTCCGGTCCAGATTGGCCAGCTGGTTCAGGTGGCCCAACGCCCCACGCTTGAGAATGATATCATAGCTGCGCGGCCCAAGCCGCATGGTGAGTTTCATATCTTTGTTGCTCCTTACCTGCAAATCCTTCATATTGTGTATACCCCCAACAACCGTATGGTGCTGCAAATCTCCCGCAGCCGGGCCAGCAGTTCCCCGGTTTGGGGCTGCTGGGCCTGACCCTCCAGCTCCACATAAAAATAATAGGCAAAGGGCTGCCCCGGGCGGGGCCGACTTTTGATGCACTCCATATTAAAGCCAGCCTCGCCAATGGTCTGCAACGCCTGGGCCAGGCTGCCCGCCTGGTGCCGGGCCGTGAACAGCAGGCTGAACCGGTTGCCCTGGCTGGGCCGCTGCTTGCTGATGACAATAAACCGGGTGGTGTTGGTGGAGTCGGTGTTAATGCCCCGGGCCAGCACCGAAAGCCCGTAGAGTGCCGCTGTTTCGGCACTGGCAATGGCGGCCAGGGTAACATCACCGCTCTGGCCCACCTGCCGGGCAGCAAGGGCGGTGTTGGCACACTCCACCGTTTCCAGCCCCAAGCTGTTCAGGAAGGGGCGGCTTTGGGCAAGGGCCTGAGGATGGCTCATAACCCGCCGAATGTCCGAAAGGCGGGCACCGGGCAGGGCCAGAAGATTTTGCTGTACCTGCAAATCATACCGGCGGCAAACCGATACCTCCGGGTGTGCAAAGCACAAATCCAGCACCGCATCCACATCCCCGGCAAAGCTGTTTTCAAAGGGCAGTACCCCATAGGCCGCCCTGCCCTGCTCCACCGCCTGGAATACCTCCTCAAAGGTTGGGCAGCTTAGGGGCTGAGCGTCCGGAAACAGGCGTGTGAGGGCAATGTGAGAAAAGGCGCCCTCCACCCCCTGGTAAGCCACTGTACTGCGGCCCCGCACCCGTTCTTCGTACTGGCAATCCAGCTGCCGCTGAAGGGCCAGCCAGCGTGCAAAATAGGGGCGCAGCTCCTGCTGGGGCAGTAAGGCCGTGCTCTGGGCAAGGGCCTGGTTGGGGGAAAGTTCTTCCCACACTTCCAGCCCATGGGCCTGTTTGTACAAAGCCATCTGTTCCACCAGCTGCATTCGCTGGGCAAACAGCTGGGCGGACTGCTGGTTCAGCTGGCTGATTTGGGCCAATATATTGTGCAGTTCCTTCATGGCAACGCCGCTCCTTTCGTGCCGCTTTCTTTCGTTTTGCTCTAATGTATTAAAGTAAAGTATACCACACCTTGCAAAAGGGGACAACCCGCTCCCCCTAATTTTGCGCTGTCGGCGTGCAAAAAAACACACCGCCCCACCGGGCCCTTCGGCCCTTGCCGGGGCGGTGTGCCGCCAATGGTTTTAAGGGCAGCCAGGCCATTATCCGGCCTGGCCGGTAAGCTGGTCAAACAGGGCAATGCCTGCCTGATGCTGGGGTGTGAGCTGCTTGAAATCCTCCCGGCAGGCCAGGGTATACCGGCTCATGACCTGCTGGCCGGACAGGCTCTGCCCCGCCTGGGCATCGTACTGGGAAAAATCCATCGCTGCCAGAGCCGGGCAGTCGCTCCAGGCCTGTTGGCGGGTTTGTCCTTCCCCTGCCAGGGAGCCGCAGGTTTCGGCAAAGGACTGGGGGTCCTCCAGCAAAAACAGGGTGCTGATGCCCTCCTGCATATCCGCTGTCAGGCCCACGGTGGCTGCCATCTGGGAGGCCATCTCCAGCTGGCTTTGCATTGGATCAAATTCTGCATTCTGAGAATTGGAGGAAGGCGCAGCCGTGGGCTGCTGGTCTTGGCCCTGTTCCATCTGCTGGGCCAGGTCAATTTGATAAAACGCCACATCCACCAAAACCTTTCCATCCCCATTTACATCGGTGCCCATCGCCTCCAGCTGCTGGGTCAGCTGGGTTCGCAGTTCCTCCTGCAGGTAGCTTTTGCCCACCACGGCAAGGGTATAGTCCGGCACGGGGCGGCTCACTACATCCTTAATCATAAAGCCTGCCACCGTCACCACTGCTGCCCCTGCCAGCAGATACTGCCAGTGATAGTGCCACCAGTTGGCGGCTTTTTGGGCAAGGGTACGGTCCTGGGGCTGCTCTGCGGGGGGCTTGCGGCGCTGAAACATGGCAAAAACCTCCTTTTGGCTCAGTGGCCCAGCTTGCTGCCAATGAGCTGGGCCGTCTGCTCCGGCAGCTCTTTAAGCTGCTGGCGGTCCAGCTCTGCGGTTTCGATGGGGGGCAAAATCCGGATGGTCACATGGGCAGGCTTCATCCAGCCGCCGTTGTTCTCCATAATATCCCGGCTGCCGGTAATGGCCACCGGCACCAAAGGTGCCTTGGTTTTGGTTGCAATGCGGAAGGCACCTCCCTTAAACTCCAGCAAACTACCTTCCGGCCCCTTGTTGCGGGTGCCCTCCGGGAAAATCACCACCGAGTAGCCCTTGTTCACATGGCCGATGGCCTCGTTCAGGGCCTCCATGGCCTTGCGGGAGTCCTCCCGGTCCAGAAATACACAGTGCAGCAGCCGCATCCAGCCCCGCACCAGAGGGATTTTGCCCACCTCTTTTTTTGCCACCAGGGCATGGGGGGCATCCAGCTGGGTGAGCATGAGGGGAATGTCGTAGTAGCTGCGGTGGTTTGCCACAAAGACGCAGGGCCGCCCCTGGGGAATGTTCTCCTGGCCTTCCACCGTAACGGTAACCCCTGCAAGGCGCAAAAGCTTGCCTGCCCAGTCCGGCACCCAGCGAGCTGCCAGGGCATCCCCCGTGGCCCAGTCGCCCTGTTCCAGGGCTTTCAGGCCCTTGTGCAGCAAAGGCCACTTAAACAGCAGATAGCTCCAAAAATAGATAAACCAAACAATGGTGCGCATGGTCATTCTCCTTTGTTATGCCAGGCAGCAGGGCTGCCCTGTAATAGCGGCAAGCCCGCCGCAGGGTCCTGTGCTTTTTATTGTACCATATCCTGTGCAAAAGAAAAACCGTACAGCCCTTGCAATGCAAAAAAGCTTCCTGTTGCTTTGGCCCCAAGGCCCCTGGCATCTTCGCCGGGCGTTTGGGGCGAGAGCGCACAAAAGGCGCAGCCAAAAACGGCTGCGCCTGCATTGCGGGTATTTGTGAGCCAGCGCAGGGATTACCCTTGCCCTGATTTTGTGGTGGGCTGCGTTAATGCCCTGCCGGGCTGCGGCCATACAGCCGGGTCAGCTGCCCAATGCGCTGGGCCAGGGCTTCATCCGCCTTGCCGGGCAGCATACGCCACTGCCAGTTGCCCTGGGCACGGCTGGGCACATTCATACGGGCCTGGCTGCCCAGGCCCAGCCAGTCCTGCATGGGCACAATGGCTGTGTTGCTTACGCTGGCAAAGGCGGTGCGGATGAAGGCATCCACCAAAGGCTCCTGGGGCCAGCAGTGGGTGTACTCCCGTGCTTGCCGAACATCCTCCGGGCTTGCCTCCTGCTCCCAGGCGGCGGTGGTGGTGTTGTCGTGGGTGCCGGTATACACCACCGAATGGGCCTGGTAGTTGTGGGGCAGGTAGTCCCCTGCTTCCCGCTGGTCAAAGGCAAATTGCAGCACCTTCATGCCTGGATAGCCGCTGTCTTGCAGCAGCTGGATTACCTGGGGTGTGAGGTAGCCCAAATCCTCCGCAATAATGCGCGCTTGCGGCAGTTCCTTGTGCAGCACCCCCATCAAATCCATACCGGGGCCGGGCTGCCAGCTGCCGTTCTGGGCCGTGGTTTGGCCGGCGGGGATGGAATAGTAGCTTTCAAATCCCCTAAAGTGGTCGATGCGCACCACATCGTACACCGCCAGGGCACTGCGCAGCCGCTGTACCCACCAGGCATAGCCGGTGGCTTTGTGGTATTCCCACTTATAAAGGGGATTGCCCCACAGCTGCCCGTCTGCCGCAAAGGCATCTGGCGGGCAGCCTGCCACATGGGTCAGATTGCCTTCGCCGTCGGTCTGGAACAGTTCGGGATGGGCCCACAGGTCGGAGGAATCCGGCGATACATAAATGGGAATATCTCCAATGATGGAAATTCCCTGTGTGGCGGCATAAGCATGGAGCTTTTGCCACTGGCAGGCAAACAGATACTGCACACATTGCCAGTAGTGCACCCGGTGAGCCAGCCGCTGGCGGGCCTGCTCCAGTGCTTGGGGCTGGCGCATCCGCACAGGCTGGGGCCAGGTTTGCCAGCTTTGCTGGCCGTTTTCCTCTTTAAGAGCCATAAAAAGGGCGTAGTCCTCCAGCCAGTGGGCGTTTGCCTGCACATAGGCGGCCAGCTCCTGATTTTGGGGAGAAATGCGCTGGACAGCCTGTTCCAGCATTGCATGGCGGTGCTGATAAAGCGCCCCATAATCTACCCGCTGAGGGTCATCGCCCCAGGGACGCTGAGTCTCCTGCACCGTGAGCAGACCCTGCTCCACCAGCTGGGCTGGGTCGATGAAATAGGGGTTTGCCGCAAAGGCAGAAAAACTTTGGTAGGGGCTATCCCCATAGCCGGTGGGGCCAATGGGCAGAATCTGCCAGTAGGTCTGGCCGGCCCGGCTTAAAAAATCCACAAATTCGTAGGCCTGCTGGCCCAGCGTACCAATGCCCCAGGGGCCGGGCAGGCTGGAAATAGGCATCAGGATACCGCTTGCACGCTTCAAAGCGCTCGCTCCTTTCTGAGGGCCGACAGCATCAGCCCTTTACAGCACCAGCTGCCACACCCTTGATGATGTGCTTTTGGCAGCTCAGATAAAACAGAATAATGGGCACAATGGCCAGCACCAGCATTGCCATCATGGCGCCCCAGTCCACCGAGCCATAACCGCCCTTCAGGTACTGTACCGCAATGGGAATGGTTTTGTACTTGCGCAGATCCAGCACCAGGCTGGGCAGCAGGTAGTCGTTCCAAACCCACATGGTTTCCAGAATGCCAACGCTCACCAGAGTGGGCTTGAGCATATGCAGCACCACCCGGAAGAAGGTCTGCACCGGGGTGCAGCCGTCAATCATAGCAGCTTCTTCCACCTCAATGGGCACACCTCGCATAAAGCCGGTAAACATGAACACGGCCAGCCCGGCACCAAAGCCCAGGTAAACCAGCACAATGCCCACCGGGTTGCTCAGGTGCATTACATCGGTAATTTTGGACAGGGGGAACATGACCATTTGGAAGGGAACCACCATGGATACCAGACACAGGGTGTAAATGGCCTTGGTGTACCAGGCGTGTACCCGGCTGATGTACCAGGCACACATGGAGGTGCACAGCAGAATAACCGCCACGCTTGCGATGGTAATAAACAGGCTGTACCCAAAAGCGCTGATAAAGTCGGTTTTGCGCAGGCCCTCCACATAGTTTTCCAGGCCCACAAAGGACTGCTGGGTGGGCAGCTCAAAGGGAGAGCGGTTTATGTAGGCTTTTTTCTTAAAGCTGTTCATTACCACAATCAGGATGGGTGCAATATAAACCAGGCTCAACAGGCTGAACAGCAGGGTGTAGAGCCAGCCGTGCTTTACTTTTGTGTTCATTACTGCTGCACCTCCTTGGATTGGGTCAGACGGTTTTGGGCAATGGCAAGCAGAGCCACCAGAATGGTAAAGATGACGGCCTTTGCCTGGCCCACACCTTCCCAGCCCACACGGCCGTAGAAGGTGTTGGAGATGTTGAGCGCCAGCATTTCGGTCATATCGGAGGGCTGGCCGTTGGTAAGTGCCAGGTTTTGGTCGTAAAGTTTAAAGCCGTTGGTAAGGGTAAGGAAGGTGCAGATGGTGATGGAGGGCATACACATGGGGATGGTAATGCGCCACAGGCACTGCCAGCGTGTGGTGCCGTCGATGCTGGCGGCCTCGTACAAATCGCCGGGAATGCTTTGCAGGCCCGCAATGTAGATAATCATCATGTAGCCTACCTGCTGCCAGCACATCAGGATTACCAGGCCCCAAAAGCCATAGGTGGCACTGAAGGTAAGGCTGCGGTCAATCAGAGCCAGGGCACCGTTGAAAATCAGCTGCCAGGTGTAGCCCAGCACAATGCCGCCAATGAGGTTGGGCATAAAAAACACACCCCGGAACAGGTTTGTGCCCTTGATGTTTTTTGTGAGCATGAGCGCCACGGCAAAGGCCAGCACATTGATGAGAATTACCGTTACCACGGTAAAGGCAGCGGTAAACCACAGGGAGTGCAGGAAGGTGGCATCCGTAAAAACACGGGCGTAGTTTTTTAAACCGACAAATTTCGCATCGGAAATGGTAGTAAACTCACACAGCGAAAGATACAAGCCCTGCAAAAAGGGGGCAACAAACCCAATGCAGAATGCCAGCAGGGTGGGCAGCGCAAAAATCGGGAAATATTTTTTGAGCGTGCGTTCCATGAAGAATGATCCCTCCTTAAAAATCCGTACCGCAAAACACGGGGGACATTAAAACCGGGCGGGCAGCCTTGTGCCCGCCCGGTTTTGTACCTCTTGCAATGATATTGCACCCAATGGGTGCCGATTCATCAGCCGTTTGCAGCCTGGTACTCGGTAGCCCAGCCATCCACAAAGGCGGTCTGCACAGCGCTCCAGTCCTGGGTGCCCTGGGCATACTCCAGCAGGGCAGCGCCCACGCCATTTTTCCATTCCTCAGAGGGCATGGTGGTGAAGCACCAGTCTACGGTGTCGTGGCCGGCAGCCACATCTTCGTTGGCGGCCAGAACCAGGGGGTTCTCAGGCAGGTACTCCTGGGTATAGGTATCGAAGGGGCAAACAAAGCCCATCTCCTTCAGGGCCTCTCGGCCGGTATCGCTGGTAACGCACCAGTTTACAAAGTCCAGAGTGGCCTGAATGTCCTCGGCGCTTGCCTTGGAGTTTACACACCAGTAGTTTTCGGAACCGGTGCACAGGCCCTGGTTTTCCTCGCCTTCTGCACCAATATAGATGGGCATCATGCCCATATCCTCGTCGGCCACTTCGTAGTCCTTAATGTCGTTGTAAGCCCAGGTGCCGTTCTGGTAGAACACAGCCTCACCCATTGCAAACTCAGAGGCTGCCTCGTCGCCGGTTTTGGAGCCCAGCATGGTGGGCTGGCAGGTGGCGTTGTTGATGTACAAATCCCAGATGTTCTTGTAGTTCTCCAGGTAGGTGCCCTTAATGGCAGCGGTGGAGGTAATGCCGTCGGCCTTGTACTCATAGTACACAGGCAGGTTGGCCAGATGGGTCTTGAAACGCCAGTCGGAGGAGGAGTCCATGCCTGCGCTGGTGAAAGCAGCAAAGCCCAGGTCATCCTTATGGGCGGTAATGTCCTCTGCCACAGCCTTCAGGGTTTCGAAGTTGTTCAGCTCATCCACGCTCTTGATGACGGCGTAGTCCTTAGCCATGTACTCGTTCAGCAGGGCTTTGTTGTAAATCAGGCCGTAGGTTTCGATTACATAGGCAATGCCATATACATTATCCCCTTCCTTCAGTGCAAAGGAATCGCTGCTCAGGTGGCTGTACAGCTCGCTGTCCGCCAGGTTGTAGCAGTAGTCCTTCCAGGAGGCCAGGCCCACCGGGCCGTTTACCTGGAACAGGGTGGGAGCATTGCTCTTGGCCATCTCTGCCTTCAGGGTGGATTCGTAGGTATTGGAAGCAGCAGTTACCACATCCACCGGCACGCCGGTCTGCTTGGTGTACTCGGCAGCCAGCTCTACCCAATCGTCGGCCTGTTCGGGCTTGAAGTTCAGGTAGTAAACCTTGCCTTCCCCAGCGGTGGAGGTACCGGCAGTGCTGGTGCTGGTACCGGTGCTGGTGTTGGTACTGGTGGTGTTTCCGCCGCAAGCTGCCATTCCAAAGGCCATGGCTGCTGCAAGCACGATTGCAAGTGCTTTTTTCATAATAACGACATCTCCTTTTGTTTCATGTGGTTTGTATCCTATTCAAATGTGAAGGACCTCCTTCACGGGCAACAAGGGGCAATTTGCCTGCTTCAGCAGGGGGCACGCATGGCCACCGACTCGCCTTCCAGCAGGGTTGCTTCCAGCACCACCGACTGGGCTGGTGCCTGGTTCTGGATGCAGTCCAGCACCAGGCGGATGCTTTCCTGGGCAATGCGCTGGGCGGGCTGGCACATGGTGCACAGCCGTGGGGTGCAGAACTGGGAAAGCTCCAGTCCGTCAAACCCTACCACCGAAACATCCTGCGGCACCCGCAGGCCGTGGTCTGCCAGCGCACGCATTGCCCCAATGGCAGTGGTATCGCTCATGGCAAAAATAGCGTCCGGACGGTGGCCTTGCTGCAACCACTGGTGCAGGGTATTGTAGGCTCCGGCAAAACTAAAACTCGTTGTAAGGCAGGCTTCATCCTTCCATTGGATGCCCCGGTTGGCAAAGGCCATTTTGCAGCCCCTCAGCCGCTGGCTGCTGGGGTAGCTGACCTTTGGGTCGCCGCCTAAAATCACCAGGTTGCGGTGCCCTGCATCCAGCAGATGTTCCACTGCTTTGCAGGCCGCCTTGCAGTCGTTGACCCCCACCATGGAAAGCTGCTCAAACCGCAGGGATGCATCCACCATAGTGGCCAGTACACATGGTACCGTAACCCGGCCAAAATTTTGGGCGAAATGTTCCGAATTGCCGCCCAAAAACACAATTCCCTTGGGGCGCAGCGCCTTGCACAGCTGCACAGCCAGCAGCACCTCGTCGTCATCTTCTTCCAGGTACTGGGTCACGCCTTCGTAACCTGCTGCGCTGGCAAGGCTTTGCAGCTCCACCAGCATGGCATCAAAAAACATATTGCCGGTGCTCTTGACCAAAAACAGGATGCTTTTTGTTTCGGTCTGTTTGAGCTTGCGGGCGTTGGCATTGGGCACAAAACCGGTTTGCTCTACCACCCGCCAGATTTCCTCTTTGGCTTGCTTGCTTACATCCGGGTGGTGGTTCAGCGCACGGGATACCGTGCTCACTGCATAGCCGCTTTTTTCTGCAATATCTTTGATGGTCATGGCCCTGTGCCTTCCTTCTGCCAAGTCTCGGTAACGCTCCCGGAAACGATTCCAGCGTGTACCTGTATTATAGCTTTTTGCATAAAAGTTTGCAATATTAAAAATATTTTTCATCCATTTATCCCTAATCACTGCCCTGCTTTTGTGGAAGATTACCCGTTTCCTGTGTTTTTGCAGGATGTTTGTGCCTTCTGCTGCAAAACAACTGTCCGCAACCTGACCAGTTCTGCCTGTGCCGAGGGTGCCCATGCTGCTGTTAGATTTTGCACCAAAAATTTTGATGATTTTGTTCATTGAAATCCCGTTCGCAAAAAACTACAATACCATTAGTGTATGCTGCACACAGCCCCGGCTGAACCGGCTATCTGCTTGCAGAAAGCCGGGCAGGCGGCCTTTGCCCCACCCTAGCCTTGTGGTTGTTTGTGCACCTGTGCATACAAAAACACCCCCATCCGGCTGGGTTCGGAAGGGGCGGACAGAAAGGATTCAGCTCATGGGACTTTTTCATCCAGATTACAACAAGCCCGGCCCTGGGGTACGCAAGGACGAAGCGCGAAAAACCGGCATTGCACGGGTATGGGAACTTTGGAGCCGGGACGGCTGGGATTTTATCCGCGCCAATGCTCTGTGCGTTTTGGGGGGCATTCCGCTGGCAGCTGGCTTGCTGCTTGGCCTGTTGGGCCATTCTCTGCTGGTGATGATTGCAGCGGGTGCTTTGGGCGGCGCTCTGTTTGGTCTCGGCTACGCCGCCCTGCACGACACCATTCTGAGAGCCCTGCGGGATGAGCCGGGCTACTGGTGGTTTACTTACAAAAAAGCCTTTGCACGCAACTGGAAATCCAGCCTGCTGCCCGGTGCAGTTTGGGGCCTGGTTGTAGCCAGCCAGCTGTACACCGCCTGGATGCTGCTGGCCAGCCCGGTAGAAAACGCTCTGGTGCTGGTGATGATGCTGTGCATAAGCATGATTCTTAGCTGCACGATGTTTCCCTTTGTGTTCAGCCAGCTGGTTTTAATGGAACTGCCTGTGATGGAACTGCTGCGCAACAGCATTATTCTGGGGCTTTCCACCGGCCCCAAAATGCTGCTGGCTTCCATTGCTCAGGCAGCTTACTGGGGCGTTACCTTTATGCTCCTGCCCCTTTCTCTTTTGTGGATGCCGGTGGTGGGATTTGCCATCCTTCTGGTACCGGTGGAGATGGTGGTGTTTGGTATGCTGGACAAAACCTTTGATCTGGAACGGCGCATTCTGGAGGCACAGGCAGAGCAGCGCCAGGAACAGGCCGATTGACCTGTTGTTCCGCAGCTTTGGGCTGCTTGCAGTGCAAGTGCCGCCAAAGGCTCCGGCCCTGATGCAAACAAAAAGAACCGGGGAGCCAGTTGGCTCCCCGGTTCTTTTTGTGTTGATTGGGTTGTATGGTCTGCCGGGCTGCCGAATCAGAAGCCGCCGGCGGTGCGGGGGAAGGGCAGGACATCCCGGATGTTGGGAATTCCGGTCAAGTACATGATCAGCCGCTCAAAGCCCAGGCCGTAACCGGCGTGCTTGGCACTGCCAAAACGGCGCAGGTCCAGGTACCACTGGTAGTCGGCGGTTTCCATACCCAGCTCCTCCATGCGTGCCACGATTACATCGTACCGCTCCTCACGCTGGCTGCCGCCAATCAGCTCGCCCACGCCGGGCACCAGCATATCGGCAGCGGCAACGGTTTTGCCGTCCTCGTTCTGGCGCATATAAAAGCTCTTGATTTCCTTGGGGTAATCGGTAACGAACACCGGCTTTTTGAAAATCTGCTCGGTGAGGAACCGCTCGTGCTCGGTTTGCAGGTCGGTGCCCCATTCCACTTTATATTGGAAGCTGTCGTTGTGGGGCTTGAGCATCTCCACAGCGTCGGTGTAGCTTACCCGTGCAAAGTCGGCATCCACCAGAGCGTGCAGCCGCTCCAGCAGGCCCTTGTCGAAGAACTGGTTAAAGAAGGCCATCTCGTCCGGGCACTGCTCCAGCACATAGCGGATGACATACTTCACCATCTCCTCCGCGTTGTCCATGTAGTCGTTCAGGTCTGCAAAAGCCAGTTCCGGCTCAATCATCCAGAACTCTGCGGCATGGCGGGGAGTGTTGGAGTTTTCGGCACGGAAGGTGGGGCCGAAGGTGTAGATTTTGCCAAAGGCCAGGGCCATTGCCTCGCCCTCCAGCTGGCCGGATACGGTCAGGTTGGTGCTGCGGCCAAAGAAATCCTGGCTGAAGTCCACCTTGCCGTCCTCGGTGCGGGGCAGCTGGTCCAAATCCAGGGTGGTGACCCGGAACATCTCACCGGCACCCTCACAGTCGGAGCCGGTAATCAGGGGGCTGTGTACATAGACAAAGCCGTTTTCCTGGAAGAACTTATGAATGGCATAGGCAGCAACACTGCGTACCCGGAAGGCAGCGGCAAAGGTGTTGGTACGGGGGCGCAGATGGGGCATGGTGCGCAAAAACTCCACCGTGTGGCGCTTTTTTTGCAGGGGGTAGTCGCTGGGGCAGATGTTCAGCAGCTCCACGCTGTCGGCGTTGATTTCCAAGGGCTGCTTGGCACCGGGGGTGAGTACCACCCGGCCGGTGATTTCCATGCTGGTGCCCACGCCGGCTTTGGCTACCTCTTTGTAGTTTTCCAGCTTGGCGGCCTCGAACACCACCTGCAGGTTTTTAAAGCAGGTGCCGTCGCTCAGCTCAATAAAGCCAATGTTTTTGGAGTCGCGCACGGTTTTGGCCCAGCCGCACACGGTTACCTGGGTACCTTCTGCCACCGAAGTGGTGAGCAGCTCCCGGATGGGGGTCTGTTTCATGATTGGTTCTCTCCTTTATAGCAAAAAATCCGGCAGCAATCCCGTCCTGTTTAGGACGAGCCGCTGCCGGACCCGTGGTGCCACCTAACTTGCCGCCCGTGGGCGGCCACTTTTACACATTCACTGCGCTCTGCGCTTAAAATGCTGCGGCTTAACGCGCCGCCCACGGCACACCCTACTGACCATTGGCCCACCCATGCAGGGGGCCGGTGTTGGGGCTGCAGCTCCAAAGGGTTCGTTCGGCAGGTCTTTGCGTGCGGCTTTCACCCTCCCGCACTCGCTGCGCCAAAGGCTCCTGCGTACTTTTCTTTTTCACAGCCATTTGCTTTGTATTGTACCCTTCCACTGGGGCTTTGTCAACTACCTGCATCCTGCAAAAACAGCTGAACCAACGCCTTGCCCACCAGCTGGCCGGAATACACCGCCTGTTCCAGGGTGTTGCCGTGGCTGCCCACCTCAATCAGCAGGCTGCCGGTGCTTAAATCCTGGTTATAATAACGGTAATCCAGCAGCACCGGCCGGGTAAGGCCGTGATAGAGGGATTCCATGGCATTCTGCCAGGCTGCGGCAAAGCCCAGATTCTGCCGGAAGTTGGGCAGGTTTCCGTTTTTGTCTGCCCCGCAGATAATCATTACCTGGGCCGCAGTGCGATCCTCCACCTGGGCAATGGCACTGACCCGCTGGCCGCTGGCCGGCTCGATGGCATCCCGGTGAACATCCAGCACCACCTTAATGCTGGGGTACTGGGCCAGGTAGCTTTGCACCGTGGCGTTGCTGCGCTCGTAGCTGCCGTTGTAGCTGGGGTAATCGTGCAGGGTTGTGTCGTGCAGGGTCACAATGCCCGCCTGGTTCAGCTCCTGGGCCATGGCCTCGCCCACCGCCGCCATGTTAAGGGAAAGGTCGGTGGTGCGGGCTGTGGAGGAAAGGTCGTACCAGCTTTTCCGCTCCAGCTCAAAGGTTTCGGTGGTGTGGGTGTGCATAATCAGCACCTGGGGCTCGCTGCTGCCCGGTTCGATTGTAAAAGGCAGCCCCTGCTGGGCAGCTTCCAGTACCTCCTGGGCCGAAAGCGTGGTGTTGTTCTTAATAACACCGGCGCCCACCTGCACAAACAGCGTGCCGGTGCCCGGCTCGTAGTGCTGCTCCACAATCTGACCCGCACCTTCCGGGGGCTGCTGATCCGTTGGGGTTGGCTCCGGGTCGGCTTGTCCCTCCGGTTGAGGGGTGGGTTCCGGCTGGGGGGTGGGCTGCGGGGTGGGCTCGGCGCTGGGGGTGACGGGCGCTGCCACCGGCTGCCCGGAAGGCTGCGGCTGTGTGGGCAGCTGGGCAACCATCTGCTCCACGCTCTGCACCAGATGCACCGGATCCGCCAAAAAGCCTGCGGCCAGCACCAAAGACCCGCCCATGGAGGGCAAGCCCACTCCATACACAGCGGTAGCCACCCCGGCCCCCATAGCCAGAGTAACCACCGCCGTACCCAGCCGATGCCGCCAGCGATTTTGCACCATCGTTCCGCCTCCTTCTTGTGTTGGTGTTACTCCAACACTGTATGCCCCCCGGGCGGCGGATATGCCTGGAGGGCATCAGCTGCACAGCCAGCGCAGCTCCTGGGCAGAAAGCCGAGGCTGTAAGGCCTGGTTCAGCGCAGCGGCCAGCAGGGCAGACCCCTTGCGCACGATTTGATCCAGCTGGCGGGGCACCAAAATCAATCCCCCTTCCCCTTGCCCCTGCTGGGGCGGCTCCACAAGGGTAGGCACCCCCAAAGCCAGAACCGGCACCCCCAGCATCGCCCGGGTAACACAGCGGCTGCTGCCCGGCTGGGCAGGCCGCAAACCGGTATCGCTCAGCTGTACCGTGCGGCCCAGCCGGTGGGGGTCTGCGGTGCAAAGGCTGTCCACACATACCACCGCCGAGGGCCGGATGGTGCGCACCAGCCCGGCCAGCAGCTCTGCCAGCTGCACCCCAGTTGACCCCGAAGCCCCCGGACTGACCACCGCCACCGGGCGCAGCCCCAGGGTTTGGGTGGCTGCCTGGGGTGCCACATTGCGGGTGACCAGCACACCGCCAGCGGTGCGGGGGCCAAGGGCATCTGCCGTAATGCGCCGGTTGCCCACCCCCACCACCAGCACCAGCCCCTCTGGGGGCAGCAGCTGGCTAATCTCCTGTGCCACCGCCTGGATGTACTGCTGGTCCTGGGGGTCCACCGCCGCCAGCGTGGGCAGCTCCAGGGTGGTGTACCGGCCCACCGGCCGCTCCAGGCCCGGCCGGGCAATCTGCACCCGGGTAAGCGTAACCGGGCCGGTGCGGGCGGTATGCACCGTAACGCCGGATGGTACCTTGCCCTTGGGGCGGTAAATTTCGTCCGCCATATCCGTGTAAAGTGCCATATCATTTCCTCCTTTGGCCAAATCAGGTTGATTTTGCCCTGATTTTCTCCCCATTAGGGGCGATAAACCCAGTTTTGACTGGTAAACCGCAAAAAATTCTCCATAAAAAGTGCAAAAAGGGCTTGTCAAGCGTGTTTGAATATGGTATCATAAGTTGCACTGTTATGGGTGACAAGGAGGTGGTACGAATGCCTAACATTAAATCGCAGAAGGATCGTGTCGTTCAGTCCAAGAAGGAAGCCCTTCACAACAAAGCGATTAAGTCCAACCTGAAAACAGTCGTCAAGAAGGCAGACGCTGCCATCGCTGCTAACGCAGCTGATAAGGATGCCGTCGTTGTTGCTGCTATCTCCGCTATTGATAAGGCTAAGAGCAAGGGTGTACTGCATAAGAACACCGCTTCCCGCAAAATCAGCCGTATGGCGAAGCGCGCTAACAAGGCGAATGCTTGATTTTCGACGAAACTAGAGGTCTGCCCCCTGTGGGCGGGCCTTTTGTTTTGCTCTTTTTTAAACATTTCAGGATGCCGCCCCTGGCTGGAGCCTTGGGCTGTGCCGTAAAGGCCGCTGCCCCAAGCTATTCCATCCATCAATTCGTCAACCAAAAAGGGCTGCCGCAAAAGCGGCAGCCCTTTTTACTGTGCAATAATAATGGGTTGTGCAGGGTTATGCATCCATTTCCAGGGTCTGGTTGGTTGCGCTCAATTCCTCTGCAATGTTCAGCATATGGTCGCCCACACGCTCAAAGTCGGTGAGGATTTCCGAGTACAAAATGCAGGCTTCTTCGCTGCACTGGCCAGCCTTCATGCGCTGAATATGGGCCTTGCGGTACTGGTGGGTCAAATCGTCGATGTGATCCTCCAGCTGCTGGGCCTGGGGCAGGCTGATTTCTCCATGCAGGGCGCTAAGAGCACGCTCGCAAATCTCCTTCATCTGCATCAGTTCCCGCATAGCAGGCTCGGACAGATGAATGTTTTCCTGCTCCATCCGCTTGCCGTAGCCCAGAATGTTCATGGCATGGTCGCTGATGCGCTCGATGTTGCCCGCAATGCGGAAGCCCGCTGCCACTGCGGCGGAATCCTCGGCGTTGGTCTCCCGTACCATGGCCTTGGATACATAGCTGCTGATTTCCTTGTTGAGCAAATCCACCAGCTCCTCGGTTTCTTCGGCCTTGGCGGTTGCCTCATCCGGGCCGCTGAGCACGGTTTGGAATGCAGCGGAAACATTGCCCCGGGTCAGGTCCAGCATACGGCCCAGCTCCTTTTGCAGGTTGCCCAGCCACACAGCAGAGGAACCCAGGGTGGTCTTGTCCAGGTAGGCAAGGCCCTTGCTTTCCATCTGGCCTTCCTGTTCCGGTTCCGGCTCATCCCGCAGGATGCGCTCGGCCAGGTCTGCCATCTTGTTGCCGAAGGGAATCAGCAGGATGGTTGTTACCACATTGAACAGGGTGTGCATATTGGCAATCTGAGACTGAATTGCGCCGGGTGTGAGGGCTGCTACCCAGTTTGCCACCGGCAAGAGGATGCACAGGGTGGTAAACACCACAGTACCAATGATGTTAAACATCAGGTGGATGATGGTGGTGCGCTTTGCGTTGCGGCTGGTGCCGATGCTGGCCAGCACCGAGGTAATGCAGGTGCCGATGTTCTGGCCAAAGAGCACATACACCGCGCCGGAAAAGGGAATGGCCCCGCTGCCTGCCAGCGCCTGCAGGATGCCAATGCTGGCACTGGAGGACTGAATCAGAGCCGTAAACACGGCGCCTGCCGCAATGCCCAGCAGGGGATTTTCAAACCGGGTCATGAGAGACACAAAGGCCGGCTCGTTGGCCAAAGGTTTCATGGCGCCGCTCATCATGTCCATACCGATGAACAGAACACCCAAACCGGCTACGATGCTGCCGTAATTGTGGAGCTTGGGATTTTTAAAAAACACCACCAGGGCCACGCCCAAAAAGGCAAACAGGGGTGCAATGGCCCCCACATCCAGGGCAATGAGCTGGCCGGTGATGGTGGTGCCGATGTTGGCACCCATGATAATCCACACCGCCTGGCGCAGGCTCATGAGGCCACTGTTTACAAACCCCACTGCCATAACCGTGGTGGCGCTGGACGACTGAATCACAGCCGTAATCACCGCACCCACAGCCACACCCAAAAACCGGTTGGCGGTGAGTTTTTCCAAAATGCTTTTCATTCGGTTGCCAGCTGCCGCTTCCAGGCCGCCGCTCATCATATGCATGCCATACAAAAAGAGCGCCAGGCCACCCAGCAGAGTCAACACATTGGTAAGCTGCATGGATAATTCCTCCTAAGTGCTAAATGGTAAATATTCCTTTTTCCGTTACCAGATTTTAACAATTGCTTAACAAAAAGTTAACCAACATTTCAACGATACCCCAAAAGAAAAGCCCCGGTCAACTAACCGGGGCAAGATTTTACATATTCTTTTCATTTACGATATTTTTTTAACAGATTTCTGTTAGTTCTGGTCCTTGGAACAGCCGCATACTGCGGCCACCACCCCGCACAGAAGGCTTGCGGTAATGCCTGCACTGGCGGCGGTACATCCGCCCACCAGAGCACCCAGCAGGCCCATCTTTTCCACAGCGTCCATCACGCCCTGGGCCAGCAGATGCCCAAACCCAATGAGCGGCACCGTGGCCCCGGCCCCGGCCAGTTCGGCCAGAGGGTCGTACAGACCAATGGCCGAAAGCACCACTCCTGCCACCACATACACCACCAGTACCCGTGCAGGGGTAATGGAGGTAAGGTCAATCAAAATCTGGCCCGCTACGCACAGCAGACCGCCCACCACAAATGCCCATATATAGGTCATGGCTGTACTCCTCCTTGTGAACTTAAATCCAGTAGATGTGCAATGCCGGGTATGCTTTCCCCCTGCAAAAACACAATCTGGCTCATGAGGGCACCGGTGGAGAGGAACAGCACCCGGTTCAGCTTACCGCTGCGCAGCTGGGGCAGCACATGGCCACAAAGCACACTGGCGGAACAGCCCGCCCCGCTGGCTCCCGCCTGCACCTGCTGAACGCTGCGGTCGTACAGCAGCAGGCCGCAGTCCTGGTGATTCTTTAGCTCAATGCCTTCCTTTTTTAAAAGCTCCACCAGCAGTCGGCTGCCCACCAGGCCCAAGTCACCGGTGTAAACTGCGTCAAACTGGTTCAGGCTGCGGCCGGTATCGGCACAATAATGCAGCAGGGTGCTGGCGGCAGCGGGGGCCATGGCAGCACCCATATTGTTAATATCCGTAATCTGGTAGTCCACCACCCGGCCAAAGGTTACTGCCTGGACATAGGGTGCCGGGCCTTGGGACTGCACCAGGCAGCACCCCGCAGCGGTGGCGGTCCACTGGGCCGTGGGGGTTCGCTTGCCCCCGTAATTCAACGGGGTGCGGAACTGCCGCTCCGCTGCACAGAAGTGACTGCTGGTGAGAGCCGCCACCCGGTCGGCGGCTCCTCCTGCTGCCAGGCAGGCGGCCAGGGCCACCGCCTGGGCCATGGTGCTGCAAGCACCATACAGGCCTGCAAAGGGCACCTGAACCTGCCTCATGGTGTAGGCAGTGGCGGTGCACTGGTTCTGCAGGTCACCTCCTAAGATAAGATGGAGCTGGTCCTGGTCCAGGCCGGCTTTTTTCATCATTAGGTCCAGGCAGTGCCGCTGCAAGCTGCGCTCGGCTGCTTCCCAGCTTTCCTCTCCCATGGTGTTCTCGCTGAACAACAAATCAAACTGTGCTGCCAGGGGGCCTTCGCTCTCTTTTTTGCCGCCCACTGCGGCAAACTCCGCCAGACTGGGCGGGCAGGTAAAGCACAAGGTATCGCCCATGCGCTGAATGGATTTCATGCAAACAACTCCTTTTCGCTTATACCAGGCCGAAGGGGCGCAGAATCCAGTACAGCACACCCCAGGTGGCACTGGCTGCCAGCCCGTACACCAGTACCGGCCCTGCAATCAAAAACATTTTGCCGCCTACTCCAGGCACAAAGCCCTCGCATTTAAACTCAATGGCGGGACTGACCACCGCATTGGCAAAGCCGGTGATGGGCACCAGCGTGCCTGCCCCACCCCTTGCCGCCAGCCTTTGGTACCAGCCCAGTGAGGTGGTTATGGCCGAGAGGGCCACCAGCGTAACACTGGCCAGGGTGGCGGCATCGGTGAGGGTACGGCCCTGGGCCAGGTAAATCTGGCGCAGCACCTCGCCCAGCAGGCAGATGCTGCCCCCTACCCCAAAGGCCCACAGGCAGTTTTGCCCCAGCCGGGACCGGGGACTGGCCTTTTTGCTCATCGCCTGGTATTCCTGGGGTGTGGTATTCATCATTGAGCATCCTCCTTCAAGGGGCCAGCGCCCCTGGTTGTTTTTAACAGTATGGCCGCCGGCCCCTTTCTTTATGTACGCCACAATTTTTTGTAACTTTTGGTTGCATTTCAGCGGGTGCTTATAGTAAAATAAAAAAAATTCTGCGAAGGAGGCTCTTGTGCTCCATGAAGAAACACATCATCAGTCCGTTGGACCTTACCACCCAGGAAATCGACGAGATTCTGGCTTTATCCGGCCGTATTCTGGAACAGCCCCAGGCCTTTACCCACAAGTGTGACGGCAAGATTCTGGCTACCCTGTTTTTTGAACCCAGCACCCGAACCCGTTTGAGTTTTGAGTCTGCCATGCTCAGCTTAGGGGGCCAGGTGTTGGGTTTTTCTTCGGCAAATTCCAGCAGTGCTGCTAAAGGCGAAAGCGTGGCCGATACTGCACGCACCGTGGAGTGCTATGCCGACATTATTGCCATGCGCCACCCCAAGGAGGGCGCCGCAGCGGTTGCTGCCAGCAAAATCGACTGCCCCCTTATCAACGCAGGGGACGGCGGCCACCAGCACCCCACCCAGACCCTCACCGACCTGCTGACCATCCAGCAGCTGATGGGCCGTCTGGACGGTTTGACCATCGGCCTGTGCGGCGATTTGAAGTTTGGCCGCACGGTGCACAGCCTGATTCGGGCCATGATGCGGTACAGCAATGTGAAGTTTGTGCTCATCAGTCCCCAGGAGCTGCGTCTGCCGGATTACATCCGCAGTGACCTGGAGCAGGGCGGCTTTGATTTTGTGGAGACCCAGCGGCTGGAGGATGCCATGCCCCAGCTGGATATCCTGTACATGACCCGTGTGCAGCGGGAACGCTTTTTCAACGAGGACGATTACATCCGCCTGCGGGATAGCTACATTCTGGATGCCCGCAAGATGCAGCTGGCAAAGCAGGACATGATTGTGCTGCATCCGCTGCCCCGTGTGAACGAAATCAGCGTGGAGGTGGACGA
The DNA here is from genome assembly GCA_944382705.1 of uncultured Allofournierella sp. Lineage (GTDB taxonomy): Bacteria > Bacillota > Clostridia > Oscillospirales > Ruminococcaceae > Allofournierella. The sequence goes on along the minus strand of CALWNE010000043.1, from coordinate 22,726 downwards.
CGACCCCCGTGCCGCCTACTTCCGCCAGGCCCGGTTTGGCCGGTTTGTGCGCATGGCTCTGATTATGAAACTGCTGGAGGTAGAGTAATATGCTGAACATTGACAGCCTGCAAAAGGGCGTTGTAATTGACCATATCCAGGTGGGCAAGGCCATGGAAATCTACCAGGCGCTGGAGCTGGACAAGCTGGATTGCAGCGTGGCCATTATCAAAAATGCCCGCAGCAAAAAATCCGGCCGCAAGGATATCATCAAAATTGAAGACCGCATTGACATCGACCTGGATATTCTGGGCTTTATCGACCCCAACATCACGGTGAACATTGTGGACCATGACACCATTGTGGAAAAAAAGCACCTGAGCCTGCCCCAGCGGGTGGTGAATGTGGTGCGCTGCAAGAACCCCCGCTGCATCACCAGCGTAGAGCAGGAGCTGGACCATGTGTTTGTGCTGAGCGATGCTGCCCGGGGCATCTACCGCTGCGCCTGGTGTGAGCACCGCTACCAGGGAGCGGAATAACTGCTTTTCTGCAAGCCGCAGCCCAGCCGGGCTGCGGCTTTTTTGCCGTGTGCGGCTTGGCTAAAGGCTGTATCTTTTGGCGGCTTTGCGTGTTATAATAAACAGCAGCAGCCCCACCCCCTGTGCCGGGTGCGGGGCCTTACTTTAAAAACGAGGTATTTTTTATGCAGTGGACCGATCTTTGCATCACCGTACCCAAGGCCCATGCCGAAACGGCAGAGGCCATTGCCACCGGTATTTCCGGCGGCGGCATTTACATTGAAGATTACTCCGACCTGGAAGCCCAGGTTCAGCAGATTGCCCACATCGATTTGATTGAGCAGGAGCTGCTGGACAAGGACCGGGACAAGGTGCTGGTGCACCTGTACCTGGCTCCGGACGAAAACCCCGCCGAGGTTATCGAACTGCTTCAGAGCCGCCTGGCTGCCAGCGAGGTGCCTTATACCCTGTCCACCAACGGGGTGGAGCAGGAGGACTGGGAAACCGGCTGGAAAGCCTACTACCATGCCCTGACCCTGGGCAACCGGCTGGCCATTGTGCCCAGCTGGGAGGAGTTTGAAACCGACCGCACCGTCATTCGGCTGGACCCGGGCATGGCCTTTGGTACCGGCACCCACGAAACCACCGCCCTCTGCCTGGAAACCCTGGATCAGCTGGTGCAGGGCGGCGAACGGGTGCTGGACATTGGCACCGGCAGCGGCATTCTGGCCATTGCCGCCCTCAAGCTGGGTGCTGCCAGCGCTGACGGTGTGGACATTGATCCCATGTGTGTGCGCACCGCTGGCGAAAACGCCCAGCTCAACGGGGTGGACAAGGAGTTCCGGGTGCTGATTGGCAACCTTTCGGACCAGGCCCAGGGCCAGTACAACCTGATTACCGCCAACATTGTGGCCAATGCCATTTTGAGCCTTGCCCCCCATGTGCCGCCTTTGATGGCTCCCGGTGCCTGGTTCATTGCCAGCGGCATCATTGACACCCGCCGGGACGAGGTGGTAGAGGGTCTGGCTGCGGCCGGCCTGAAGGTGGTGGAAGTAAAGGAGCAGAACGGCTGGGTGGCCATTCTGTGCCAAAACGGAGGGCAAGCCTGATGCCCCACCGGTATTTCACCACCCTGATTGAGGGAGACGCCGCCCGGCTGGAAGGGCCGGACGCCCATCACCTGGGCCGGGTGATGCGGGCCAAGGTGGGCCAGCAGGTGATTTTGTGCGATGGCGCCGGCACCGACTACACCGCTGCCATCACCGCCATTGAGCCCCAGGCCGTGGAGTTTTCCATTTTGGAGCGGCAGCCCTGCGCCGCCGAGCCTTCGGTGGAAGTAACCGTGTTTGTGGGCTACCCCAAGCAGGACAAGCTGGAGCTGATTTTGCAGAAAGCTGTGGAGCTGGGTGCGGTGCGGATTGTGCCCTTTTTCAGCCGCTACTGTGTGGCTGCCCCCAAAAAAGAGGAGCAGAAGAACGAGCGTTACCAGCGCATTGCGGCAGAGGCTGCCAAGCAGTGCGGCCGGGGAATTCTGCCCCAGGTGGAGCTTCCGCTGGATGTGGCCGGGGTTTGTGCCCGGCTGAGCCAGTTTGACCAGTCATTCTTGTTTTACGAAAAAGGGGGCCAGGCGCTGCGCAGCTGCCTGGGTAGCGGTGGACGCATTGCCCTCATCACCGGGTCGGAAGGTGGATTTTCCGAGCAGGAGGCCCAGGCCCTTGTGGAGGCCGGAGCCACTGTTATCGGGCTGGGCCAGCGGATTTTGCGGTGCGAAACCGCCCCTCTGGCCGCCTTGAGCGCCGTCATGACCCTAACAGGCAATCTGGAATAACTGCATAGGGCAGGGATATCCTAACGGTACAGCAGCCTTCGGGCCGCTGGGTCTACACCGAAAGGAGTTCCCTGCCCTATGCTATTTGTTCGCTGTTTGTGCGCCCTGGTGGCTGCCAGCTGCCTTTGCCTTACCGGGTGCAGCCTGCGCACCGAATCCCAGCCACAGCCCTCGGCCACGCCTTTGCCCACCGCCAGCTCCAGTGCTGCTGCGGCAAATGCCCCGTCCGTTGGAGAAGATTGGGCCCTGCGGCTGGTGAACAGCCAAAACCCTCTGCCAGAGGATTTCGCCCCCAAAACCACCGCCATTCCCGGCTACGATGAGCGGCTGTTTGACGCCCGTGCGGCGGACAGCCTGTGCCAGCTGCTAGAGGCTGCCCAGCAGGACGGATGCCCCCTGTATCTTGTAAGCGGCTACCGGAGCATTGAGCGGCAAACCGCCCTGTTTGCCCGCAAAACCCGGTTTTATCTGGATCAGGGGCTGACCCAAGCCCAGGCGGAGGAAAAGGCTTCCCAGCTGGTGGCCCGGCCTGGCACCAGTGAGCACAACCTGGGCCTTGCTGCGGATTTGGTAAGTGCCGACTGGTACAGCAGCCATTCGGATTTAACCGCCGATTTTGACACCACCCCCGCCTTTGCCTGGCTCAGCCAGCACGCAGCGGACTATGGCTTTATCCTCCGTTACCCCAAGGATAAGCAAGCCATTACCGGGGTGGATTACGAGCCTTGGCACTACCGCTATGTGGGGCGGGAGGCCGCTTTGGCCATCACCAGTGCCGGGCTCACCTTGGAAGAATACCACGCACAGCATCCCTGATGCTTGCTGTGCCCCCTGCTTGATACAATCCTTTTGCAAAAAGCCTCCTGCCGGAGGCTTTTTGTTTGCCGGGGCAGCGGTACGGCCATTGGGCCCAGCCTCAAAAAACTTGCGGAACACTTGGTTGCAGGGCCGGTGGGTTTGGAGTATAATGGGCTAAACCCATGATTTACAAAAATTGGATGCTGCACTGTTTGTTCTGTTTTTGGGGCAGCAGAGCAGCAGCGGGCCTTCACTTTGCCGGCTGCTGGCAAAGAGCCCCCCAAGCAAAGGAGGGAGAACCTGTTTGAAACCAACACGCAAGCAATGGGCAAGCGGGCTGTTTTTGCTGGCCGTTACCCTGGCAGGTGCCGCTGCAATCTGGCACTGGCGGGCAGACCTTTGGGCCGTCATCACCAGCCAGCAGGCACGGGATGCATTCATTCAATGGGTGCGCTCCAAGGGGCTTTGGGGCATTGTGGTATTTTTGGGCTTACAGGTGGTGCAGGTGGTGGTGGCCGTTCTGCCTGGCGAGCCGGTGGAGCTGATGGCCGGGGCTTTGTTTGGCCCCGTGGGCGGTCTGGCCATCTGCCTTTTGGGCATTTTGCTGGGCAGCGGCTTTATCTACGCCGCCATGAAGCTGCTGGGGGCACAGGCAGCCCCTGCCCAGGCCCTTCAGAAATACCGCTTTCTGCAAACGCCAGAGCGGTGCAGGCAGGCGCTGTACCTGCTGTTTTTTCTGCCCGGTACGCCCAAGGATATGCTCACCTATGCAGGGCCTTTTTTACCGGTGCCTGCAAGGGAGTTCTTTTTTATCAGCACACTGGCCCGCATTCCCAGTGTGCTAACCAGCACGGTGGCCGGGGCCAGCCTGGCGGAGGGGCACATCTGGCTGCCTGCTGTAATTTTTGTGATGACCGGCGCCGCCGGGCTGCTGTGCATTCATTATGAGGACCGCATCCACCGCTGGCTGCACCAAAAAGCCCAGCGGCTGCACCAGCACAAAAATCCCTGAGCAGCCCTGTGCCTGCCCCCATCTTTTATACAGCAAAAGCCCTCTGCCACGGGCCAGAGGGCTTTTGCTGTAATGGTAAGCCTACATCAGGAATTGTAGTCTATCTCATACAGGCAGGCCACAGTCAGCTCCACTGCCTTTCCGTCCGCAAAGGTCAGCGCAAAGGTGTAGTTCTCTGTGGTGCGCTCCACCCTGTTTTCCTGCTGGTTATACTGGCTCCCCTCCACTGCTTCCAGAGCCTTTTCCACCGTAAGGTCCGCCAGACAAATGCCTTCCACCATCAGATTGGAAGCATCCAGATCTTCGTCCACGGTGGAGTGAACCTGCGCCACCAGGCCGTCCTCCAATTCCACCGCTTCGGTTCCGGTTACAAGGTCAATCAAACCGTAGCCCTGCTCTGCCTTGTGCAGACTGAGCATATCGTAGTAGGAGTCCGGCTCCAGCAGAATAGCATGGTCCAGATCATCCACCGTGCCGGCAGCCCGCAGTTCAAAGCCTGCATCGTACAGCTTGCCAACGGGAGTTTCGCCCACCGTAATCTCTACCCCGCCTACGCTGAAAGCCACCGGCTCATCCGGAACATTTGAGCCGGACGGAATGCTGCATCCAGCCAGGCCAACGCCTACAATCACAGTGGCCAGGGCCGCAAAAATACGCTTTGTGCTCATAGATTGCTGCTCCTTACTTTTTATAAGTTCCTGTATTGCTGTGCAAACACCGCTTACAGCCATTATATCCTTCCGCTTGCTTGTTTGTTGTCAATTTTAAGCCGCCCTCCTTTTTGGGTGGGTGTTTTGCGGAATTTGTGGTATCACAACGCCTGTTTATGCTATACTAACAAATGTATAAGCAATCATTCTTTAGGGCAAATAATACCGGCCGCAAGCCACTACACCGATACTAGATGAGAGGATTTGACCCATTATGAAGGACTATGTTCTGTTTACCGATTCCGCCACCGACCTTTCGGTGGAGCTGATTCAGCAGATGCAGGTGGAAGTTGTTCCCCTGAGCGTTACTGTTGCAGGAAAGGAATACAAAAACTACCCGGACAACCGGGATATCTCCCCCAAGGAATTTTACGACCTGCTGCGCAGCGGCCAGATGGCCACCACCAGCCAGGTGAACCAGGCCGACTGGGCCGAAGCCTTTGAATCCGCTTTGAAAGAGGGCAAGGATGTGCTGTGCCTTGCCTTTTCCAGCGGGCTTTCCGGCACCTGCCAGGCGGCTGTTTTGGCAGCCGAGGAGCTGCGGGAAAAATACCCCCAAAACACCATTGAAGTGGTGGATACTCTGCAAGCCAGTATGGGCGAGGGCCTGGTGGTGTACCACGCAGCCCGCCTGAAACAGCAGGGCTACACCCTGCCCCAGTTGGCCCGCTGGCTGGAGGAAAACAAGCAGAGCATCTGCGCCTGGTTCACCGTAGATGACCTGATGTTCTTAAAGCGGGGCGGCCGTGTAAGCGGGGCCGCCGCCTTGGCTGGTACCCTGCTGGGCATTAAGCCGGTGCTGCATGTGGATGCTGTGGGCCATCTGGTACCCATGGAAAAGGTACGGGGCCGCCGGGCCAGCCTGGATGCTCTTGTAAAACGGTTTGCCCAAAGCCAGGTGGACAAAAGCCAGCAGGTAGTGTTCCTGAGCCATTCCGACTGCCGGGAGGACTGCGACTATGTGGCCAACAAAATCCGTGCCATGGGTGTGGAGAACATCCACATTTCCAACATTGGCCCGGTGATTGGTGCCCACACCGGCCCCGGTGCGGTGGCGTTGTTCTTTAGCGGTGATGTGCGCTAAAAGCCTATTGGATACATAAAAAGCCAGCTCCCTTTAAAGGGAGCTGGCTTTTTTGCACGGTTCTATTACAGGGTACGCAGAGCGTCCTGCAGGGCGGTTTTCTGGGTGGTCTGCTCGTCCTTATACTTGATGATGCGGGCAGGAACACCTGCCACCACAGCACCTGCGGGCACATCCTCAATGACGATGCTGCCGGCAGCAACCACAGCACCCTTGCCCACACGCACACCCTCGATGACCACTGCATTGGCACCGATGAGCACATCATCCTCGATGATTACAGGGGTGGCACTGGCAGGCTCGATGACGCCAGCCAGCACTGCGCCGGCACCCACATGGCACCGGTCACCCACGGTGGCACGGCCGCCCAGCACAGCACCCATATCAATCATGGTGCCCTTGCCGATTACCGCACCAATGTTGATGATGGCACCCATCATGATGACGGCTGCATCGCCAATTTCCACCTGCTCACGGATAATGGCACCCGGCTCGATGCGGGCGTTGATGTTTTTCAGGTCCAGCAGGGGAATGGCGGAGTTGCGGCACTGGTTTTCCACCACCATATCCTCAATTTTATCCGCATTGGCTTCCAGAATGGGGCCCAGCTCCTTCCAATCGCCAAACACGGTTTTGGCACCGGCGCCAAACACCTTGGCGGTGCCGTAGTCGATGGGTTCCTTTTCCTGAATGGTCACCTTAACGGGGGTCTTTTTTTCTGCGTTTGCAATGTATTGAATAATCTGTTCTGCGTTCATGGCAAAATTCTCCTTATCGTTGTGAGTGTATGCTTTCTATTATGGCATATTGCAGCGGCAACTTCAAACCTTTCCTTCCAGCAGGCCTGCCTGGCGCAGTGCCTGGGTGAGGGTTTGGCGGGCGGACTCGCCCATGGGAGCCAGGGGCTGGCGGTAGCCGCCGGCAGGCAGGCCCATCTGGTTCATGGCCTCCTTCACGGGGATGGGGTTTACCTCCAGGAACAGGCCGTTGATTACATCCAGCAGCTCCAGCTGGGCCTTGAGGGCCTGCTGGGGACGGCCTTCCAGATAATCCATCACCATCTGGTGGGTCTGGCGGGGCAGGATGTTAGCCAGAACCGAAATGACACCGCTGGCACCCAGGGAGAGCAGGGGCACAATCATGTCGTCATTGCCGCTGTACAGGGCAAAGTCCGGCCCCACATACCGGGCAATCTTGGCCACATAGCTCAGGTTGCCGGAGGCCTCCTTAATGCCCATAATGTTGGGATGTACCGCCAGCCGGCGCACCACATCCTCCGAGATGGAGCAGCCGGTGCGGCCGGGCACATTGTACAGGATGCAGGGAATATCCACTGCATCGGCCACGGTTTTAAAGTGCTGGTACATTCCTTCTTCGTTGGTTTTGTTGTAGTAAGGGGTAATCAGCAAAAGACCATCCGCTCCCAGCTTTTGAAAGCTCAGGCTCTTTTCCAGCATGGTTTGGGTGCTGTTGGAGCCGCTGCCTGCAATCACAGGTACCCGGCCTGCCACACGCTCCACCGTAAACCGGCAGACCTCGTCATCTTCCTCATGGCTCATGGCGGCGGATTCGCCGGTGGTGCCCAAAATCAGCAGGGCATCGGTCTGGTTTTCCAGATGAAAGTCAATCAGCTGGCCCAGGGCCTTGTAATCCACCGTTCCGTCCGGTGCAAAGGGGGTAATCAGGGCCACGATGGATCCCTTTAATTGCTGGATGTTCGCCATAAAAGTGTTTCTCCTTTCCGTTTGCGCAAAACAAGGGAGCCGGCAGGGGCGCACCAATGCCCCCGCCGGCTCCCGCAAACAGTCCGAATGCTTTTGCCTGGCTGTGCCAGCAATGGATAGCGCACCTGTGGGCCTTGCCCTCAGACAGTGCCACAGGTATTTCCCATGGCCCCACCCAATGTTTGTGCCCAAACATCGAATTCGGCGGATTGGCCTCGCCCTGTGCTCACTGCCTGCCGGCTCCCACAGCGCTCATCCGTTCCGCACCTCTATCATCTTGTTATCTGAATCATACCATGCTACTATGGTAACAGTCAACAGCTTTTTGCTGTTTTTGTAAAGGAGTATGCTTGTATGAACCAGCAGCTTGTTGGATACCGGCGCGACCTGCACCGGATTCCCGAAACGGATTTTGACCTGCCCGAAACCCTGGCTTATCTGCGCCAGGTACTGGAACAGTACGATTGCCAGCTGATTACCCCCTGCAAAAGCACCCTGTGCGCCTTTTTTGATGCAGGCAAGCCCAAAACCACCGCCTTCCGGGCGGATATGGATGCTCTGCCTATCACCGAGCGCAGCGAGGCGGAGTATGCCTCCTGCCATGCCGGCCGGATGCACGCCTGCGGCCATGATGGCCACATGGCCATGGTGCTGGCCCTGGCCGGTGTGGTAAGCCAAAACCTGCACCGGCTGCCCCGCAATGTGCTGCTGGTGTTCCAGCCTGCGGAGGAAACCACAGGCGGTGCCCGGCTGGTGTGCGAAAGCGGCGTGTTTGAGCGGTTCCATTGCGACCGCATCATTGGCTGGCACCTGTGGCCGGACCTGCCCGCCGGTGTAATCGCCAGCCGTCCCGGCCCGCTGCTGGCCCGCTCCAGCGAGGTGACCGTTACCGTAACCGGCCGCAGCAGCCACATTGCCAAGGCCCAGGACGGTGCGGACGCTCTGTATGCCGCCGCTGCCTTTGTTTGCCGGGCCTATGAGGGCATTGCCAAGCTGGGCAGCCCTGAGGAGCTGCGGCTGCTGAAGTTTGGCAAACTGGAAAGCGGCCAGGCCCGCAACGCCATCAGCCCGGGCAGCCAGCTGCTGGGCAGCCTGCGGGTGTACTCCCAGCAGATGTTTGACGAGGCCACCGCCATGATGGAACAGATTGCCCGCCAGCTGGAACAGGAAACCGGCTGTACCTTTGCGCTGCATTTTTCCCAGGGGTATCCCCCTGTATGCAACGACGAGGCACTTTTTGCCCTGGCCCGGCAGGCTCTGCCCCAGATGGAGCAGCTGCCCCAGCCCCTGCTGATTGCAGAGGATTTTTCCTTTTACCAGCAGCATCTGCCCGGCCTGTTTTTACTGCTGGGCACCGGCAGCGGCATTCCCCTCCATGCGGATACCTTCGATTTTGATGAAACCGTACTGGAAGTGGGCCTTGCAGCGGACGAAGCGCTCCTTTGGCTGGAATAACCGGCCTTTTGCCGCTTTGGATTTGCAGCGCCGCTTTCGCCGGCAGAGCCCTCCGGCAAAGCTGATTTTATGACTGCTGGGAGCAAGCCCAGCTTTTTAAGCAAAACAGCCGCCCGCACCTTGGTGCAGACGGCTGTTTTTTTGCGCAGATTCATCCCCTTGGCCGGAGAGCCGGGGCCTGCTTTTGCACGATAGGATTTTGAGGGTGAGGCTGCGGCCTTTGAGGGCCATCGCTTTAGCCTTGGTTCAGCTTGGATACAAAGGCTTGCAGCCGGTTGAGGCCCTCCTCCAACTGTTCCTGCCCACAGCAGTAGGAAAGGCGCACATGGCCGGGGGTTCCAAAGCAGGTACCCGGCACCAGAGCCACGCCCCCTTCCTGGATGAGCCGGGTGCAGAAGGTCTCCGCATCCAGCCCCAGGTGGGCCACACTGGGGAAGGTATAGAAGGCACCCTCCGGCCGGAAGGCGGGCAGGTTCATTTCCTCCAGCCGGGTGCAGACATAGTCCCGCCGGGCTTTATAAATCTGCACCATCTGGCTCACATCGGTGGCCAGTGCCTGAACGCAGGCATCCTGAATAAAGCTGTTGACCGAAACGGCGCTGTACTGGTGTACCTTCTGGATTTGTTCCTTGAGGGGACGGTGGGCCATGAGCCAGCCTGCCCGCCAGCCGGTCATGGCGTAGGGCTTGGAAAAGCTGTTGACCACCACCACCTGGCTGCGCAGGTCCGGATAGGCCACCGCAAACCGCTGCATCTGGCTGGTATACACCAGCTGGGTGTATACATCGTCACAAATCACATACAGGCCGGTACGGCGGGCCAGCTGGGCCACTGCCTCCAGGCTTTGGGCGTTGTAAACACAGCCGGTGGGATTGCCTGGCGAGGTAAGGATGATGGCCTTGGTGCGGGGGCTGACAGCCTGTTCCAGCTGCTGGCTGGTGAGCTGAAAGCCATTGCCGCTGGTATCCACGGGACGGTAGACGCCCCGGCACAGCCCAATGATGGACTCGTACAGGCCAAAGGCAGGGGTGGGCACCAGCACCTCATCCCCTGGTTCCAGAATGGCTGCCAGCGTGCTGAACAGCGCACCGGTGGCTCCCACCGTGACCACAATCTCCTCCGGGTCGTAGCAAAGGCCCTCGGTTTTGGCAAACTGGGACAGGGCATTTAGCAGCTGGGGCTTGCCGTTGTTGGGGGGGTAGTGGGTATCCCCCTGTTGCAGGGACTGGATGGCCGCCTGCCGGATGGTTTGAGGGGTGTCGAACTCCGGCTCACCCAAGGTAAGCAGGATGCAGCCGGGCGTTTGCTTGGCCAGGGCGGTAAACCGGCGGATGCCGGACAAGGGCAGTGCCTCCAAGGCACTGTTCAGGGGCAGGGACATGGCAGAACTCCTCCGTTTTGCAGCATTTTGCTACCAGTATAGCACACCTGCCCCGGCCTGCACAAACAAAAACACAGCGCCGAAAAAATTCGGCGCTGTGTGGCCCACAGGGTTTTTATTGCTTGCTCATGGAGGAAAGATAGCCCTGAATGCCCTTTACGCTGGAAAGGGCCATGGCTTCCGCCGCCACCTCCCTTGCCTCGGTACGGCTCCACAGGCTGATGGTGCGGCGAGTGGCCAGCACGGCGCTGGCACTTACGCTGAATTCATCCAGCCCCCAGGCCAGCAGAAGCGGAATGAGGGCCGGGTTTGCCGCCGCTTCGCCGCACATTCCCACCGGAATGCCTGCCTGCCGGGCAGCGAGAATAGCCTGGCGGATGCTGCGCAGCACTGCGGGGTGGAAAGGGGTGCACATGGCCGCCACCTGGGGATTGCCCCGGTCTGCCGCCAGTGTGTACTGGGTTAAATCGTTTGTGCCGATGCTGAAAAAATCCGCTTCCTGGGCCAGCAAATCCGCAATCTGGCTGGCTGCGGGGGTTTCAATCATCACCCCCACCTGCATATCTCCATCAAAGGAAAGGCCCTGGGCTGCCAGCTCCTTTTTGGCCCGTTCCAGCAGGGTTTTGGCGGCCCGAACCTCCTCGACCCCTGTTACCAGCGGCAGCAGGAGCTTGATGTTTTTGTGCTGGGCCCCCGCCCGCAGCAAAGCACGCAGCTGCACAAGGTATGTATCCGGCTCATCCAGACAGTACCGGATGGCCCGGTGCCCCAAAAAGGGGTTTTGCTCCGGGGCCATGTGCAGGCATTCAACGGCCTTATCTCCCCCCACATCCATGGTACGGATGATAACTTCTCGCCCTGCAAACAGGCTGGACACCTGACGGTAGGCAGCCAGCTGCTCCTCCTCGGAGGGTGGGGAAGCCCGGTCCATAAACAGAAATTCCGTGCGGAACAGGCCAATGCCCTCCGCCCCTTTTTCCAAAGCAGTCCGAGCCTCCTGGGGGGTAGCAATGTTGGCGTACAGGGCAATCCGGTTGCCCTCTGCATCCTGGGTGGGCAGCTGCCGGTACTGGCGCAGCAGCTGGCGCTGCTCCTCAAACAGCTGGCGGCGGCGCTGGTAGTCCTTTTGGGTGCGCTCATCCGGGTTTACATAAACATGGCCCAGCTCTCCGTCCATTGCAATGAGCGCCCCTTCCGGAATGCGCTCTGTTACCTGGGCAATGCCCAGCACCGCAGGAATTTCCAGCGCACGGGCCAGAATTGCAGAATGGCTGGTGGCTCCCCCTGCCTCGGTAAGAATGCCCACGATATGCTCCCGGTCCATGCCCACCGTCATGCTGGGGGTAAGTTCCTGTGCCACCAGCACGCTTGCCTGGGGCAGATGGGTTAAGTCCACTGTGGGTATGCCCAGAAGCTGGTTGAGCATACGGATGCGCAGGTCCTGCACATCCGCCGCTCGCTGACGCATCAGCTCATCCTCCATGGACTGAAACAGTGCAATGTAATTTCGGCACACCCCATCCACCGCTTCTTCCGCCGAGTGGCGGCGGTCAATCTGCTCCTCAATCTGGCTGCGCAGAAAGGGGTCTGCCAGCATCATCATCTGACCGGCCAGAATCTCTGCCGTTTGAACGCCCACCTTGCCGGTTATCTGCCGGGTCATCTGTTCCAGTTGGCAGTTCACCTGCTGGATAGCCCAGCTCAAACGCTCCTTCTCCTGCTGGGCACCTGCAAATACCACGCCGGAAAGATCCGGCTGCTGGCTGTGCAGCACCACCGCTCTGCCAATGCCCACGCCAGCCGAAACTCCTGTGCCTTTCAGCACTGCTTTCCACTCCTTTCGCTGTATGCCATGCCTGGTGCAAAGCAGGGCGGCCCATTGCATGGGGCCGCCCGTACCGGATTGAATTATTCGCCTAATCCGCCTTCAATCAGTTCAATGGCTTTATCCAATGCTGCCTGCTCGTCTTCACCATTGCAGCGCACTTCCAGCTCGCTGCCGCACTTAATGCAGGCCGCCATCAGGTTCATGATGCTTTTTGCATTGATTTCTCTGTCCTGAATAATCAGCGATACATCACAGCTGAACTTCATCATTTCCCGGGCAAACATTCCTGCGGGCCGCATATGCAGGCCCATGGGATTGATAATTTTTGTGCGTTTGCTTACCATAGCTCATTTCTCCTTTGATTTATGTGGACCGGCAGCCCCTTTAGCAGGCTGGGTCTTTATTCTTTTTAAGCAGGGCCAGCAATGCCATGCCGGCCACACTGCCGGCTGCAAGGCTGATGCAATATCCCACCACATTGCTTGCCACCGGAAACACAAAAATACCGCCGTGTGGTGCCATAATGCCGCAGCCAAAGGCCATGGAAAGCGCCCCTGCAACTGCCGACCCCACCACGCAGCTGGGAATGACCCGCAAGGGATCTGTCGCAGCAAAGGGAATAGCCCCTTCTGTAATAAAGCACAGCCCCATTATATAGTTGATTAAACCAGATTTTCGCTCCTGCTGGGTAAACTTAGAGGGAAAGAAGCTTGCACACAGGGCAGTGGCAAGGGGAGGCACCATGCCGCCCACCATCACCGCCGCCATCATCTGGTACTCAATGGCTCCATCGGCCAGGGTGAGCCCTGCCGCCGCAGCGGTGGCAATGGCCCCTGTGCCGGTAACATAGGCGGCCTTGTTAAAGGGCCCGCCCATATCAATGCCCATCATACCGCCCAGAATGGCACCCAGCAAAATTTTACGGCTGCCGTCCAGCCCCATCAGAAATTCCACAAGGCTGCCATTCAGCGCACCAATCAGGGGATTTACGGCACACATGAACACACCCATAAACAGAATGCCTAAAACCGGATACAGCAAAATAGGCTTGATGCCGTCCATACTTTCGGGCAGCCTTGCGCACAATTTGCGCAGCCCCATCATTGCATAGCCGCCCACAAAACCAGCCAGCAGCGCCCCCAAAAAGCCGGGAGAAACCTGCACCGCAGCCGGGTCAACCAGCGCATCAAAGCTGGTGCCCGAAGCAGCCAGACTGCCCCCCAGGATGCCCACCACAAGACCGGGACGGTCTGCAATGCTCATGGCAATGTATCCGCTCAGAATGGGCAGCATAAACCGGAACACGGCACTGCCAATGGTTTTAAAAAAAGCCGCCAGAGGTGTGTTTGCACCAAAAGTGGATGGATTGATGGTGTAGTCGTCCAGCAAAAAGGCCATGGCAATGAGAATGCCGCCGCCAATCACAAAGGGCAGCATATAGGATACGCCGTCCATCAGGTGCTTGTAGAGCTGCCGCCCAAACCCTTCTCGTTCCACTTGCTTTGGCTGCTCTGCCTCGCCTTGGTAATGATACACCGGCACGCTGTTCTCCTCTATCTGGCGAATCAGCATTTCCGGGTGGTGCACCGCTTGGCGCACCGGCACAAACAAAACCGGTTTGCCGTCAAAGCGGGCGGTTTCCACATGCTTGTCTGCCGCAACAATAATGCCGTCCGCCTGCTGAATCTCCTGAGCTGTCAGGATGTTCTTTGCACCGCCGGAACCATTGGTTTCGGCCTTTAGGGGAATGCCCATTGCCTGTGCGGTTTTTTCCAGGGCTTCCGCAGCCATGTAAGTATGCGCAATGCCTGTGGGGCAGGCTGTTACTGCCAGCACCCGGTAGTTTTGCGGGGGAGCGGGCTTGGCTGCGGGATTCCCCCGTGCTGTTTCCGCTTCATCCACCAGCTGTATAAACTCCGTGGGGGTGCGGGCACACCGCAACCGGTTGGCAAACTCCCCATCCATAAGGAGCACCATAAGATGGCTGAGGATTTCCAGATGCAGGTCTCCATCTTCCGGTGCTGCAATCATAAAAAACAGGTCGCTGGGTTTGCCGTCCAAAGCGCCAAAGTCCACGCCTTTTTTGAGCACAGCCACCGCCAGGCCCGCCTTTTTTACTGCGCTGCTTTTTGCATGGGGTACTGCCAGCCCCGCTTCGATGGCAGTGCTGGTTTGCGCTTCACGCGCCAGAATATCCCGCTTGTAGGCAGCCATATCTGCCAGATTGCCTGCCTGCTGGTGCAGGTCAACGAGCAGGTCCAGCACCGCCGAAGGGGTGGATACCTCTGCCTGCAAAGAGATGCTTTGCGAACTGAGCAACTCTGTAATACGCATGGTGCTTTGTTCCTTTCTTGTATTTTGTAAGTTGGAACTGAGGCGGATTCAGCTTCCGCCTGGTATACCGCCGGGCCAGCTCTCTGTAACCGTGCTGTGGCTGCGCCGGTGTTCTGTTTGCCAGATATCCGGCATTGCCAGCCGGCCTTGTTGTACCAGCTGGCAATGCCCCTTTACACAATGACTATACCACACCACAAAAAGCCATGACCAATAAAATATCTCTGTAAGCCATTGCTCCTGGGTTTAAGGAGAGGACTCGCTTTTGGGCCAGGTGCATCCACCGCTGCTGTACAGCTGGGTTTAGGCCCGCTGCCAACCCACGGGGGGCCAGGAGATGGCGCTGCATTACATGGGCCGAATGGGATTAGCCACGCACACATCCGAATCCAGCAGCCGTGCCTTTACCGGCAGCAGACTGCGGGTTTCCACCGAGAGGCCGGTAATGCCCTTGCGCAGATACCGTTCTGCACACTGGGGGTCGCTGGCTTTCATGCCGCAGACATACACCGGCAAATCACACCGCCGGGCAGCGTCCAGCACCAAATCCACCAGGCGGTCCACCGCCGGAGCAAAGCCGGTGAAGTAGTGCCCCATGCGCACATCCTGCCGGTCGGCCGCATAGGTGTACTGGGTCAGATCGTTGGTTCCAATGATTGCAAAGCTGCACCGGTCCTCCAGAATTTCCTGGGCCATCAGAGCGGCGCTGGGCACCTCAATGAGCGCACCCAGTGGTACATCCGGCTGAAACTGGGCCCCTTCAGCCCAAAGCTGCTGGCGGGCCTGCTGAACAAGGGCCTGCACCTGCCGCCACTCCTCCGGGCTTGCCAGCAGGGGGAAGGTAATGCGCAGCTGGCCGTATACCGCTGCCCGCAGCAGAGCCCGCACCTGCATCAAAAACAACTCCGGGTTTGCCAGCTGATGGCGAATGCCCCGCAGGGCCAGCGGTTCGGCAGCCTGCTGGGTGGCCGCTGCGCCGCTGTGCGCACTGCCCAAATCAAAGGTGCCAATGGTAACGGGTTTGCCCTGGGCTGCTTGCAGGCAGCTTTTGTAGTAATAAAACTGTTCTTCTTCCAGCGGGCACCGGTTGGGAGATGCCAAAAATTCGCTGCGCAAAAAACCAATGCCCTGCGCCCCTTCTTCCAGTGCAGTATGTATTTCTTCCGGGCTGCAGCAGTTGGCCAGCAGGGTAAAGGGCAGGCCGCCCCGGGTTACACTGGGCATCTGGCGCACTGCATACATCCGCCGTTTGACCATCCCCTCCGACACAATCCGCCGCTGGGCCATGCGCACAGCCTGCTGTTCCGGCTGTACCAGCAATTCTCCATTATAGGCATCCAAAATGGCGGCCTGGTGGTGGCCGTGCCCCAGCAAATCTGCTCCCAGCTGCACCACAGCCGGTACCCCCATGCTGCGGGCCAGAATCGCCGCATGGCTCTGCACACTGCCGGCGGCGGTGGCAATGCCCATGAGCTTGGAGTGATCCATGCTAATTAAATCGCTGGGATAAACCCGCTCTGCCACCAGAATACAGGGCACCTCCAGATGGGGCGGGGTGCGGGGCTGCCCATCCAGGATTTTTACCACCCGTCCAAAGGCATCCAGCACATCCACCCACCGCTGGGACAGGTAATCATCTGGAAGATTTTCAATCACGGAAGCATAGCTGCGGGCGGCCTGCTCCACTGCACGGGCAGCACCTACCCCCTGGGCAATGCTTTCGGTGATTTGTTCCTGGATGGATGCATCATCCAGCAGCATCCGCTGAAATTCCATTAAATCCTTTTGCTGGCCTGCCGAGTTCTGCGCCAGCTGGGTTAGTTCCTCCTTGGCCAGCAGCAGGGCTGCCTGAAACAGGGCCTGTTCCCGCACAGGAACCTGCACCACACGCACCAGGCTTTCCCCACTGGAAGGCAGCTGATATAAAGGGCCCATTACAAGCCCTGCCGATGCACTTACACCACAAAACCGTTTCATGTTTACACATCCCCCTTTGCAAGGCGCACGCTCTGTGCCACCAACGACTGCAAAAACACCCCCGGCGCTGCTGCCGCCTGGGCGCATTCCTTTACACACAGCCCCGATTGAGGCTGCCACAATGCCTTGAATCGATCTTCTTCCGGCAGGGGCTGAAGTGCCAGAAAGGCATCCAACAGGCTTTCGGCGGTGTACACCGGCTCCGGCTCCACCAAAGCCAGCTGGCAGGCCCGCTCCAGCGGCAGCAAAGCTTGCTGCCACTGGGTTTTGGCCGCCCAGGCCAGCGGGGCGAGAGCCGCTTTTTCTGCCAAAGCCAGGGATGGATTATTTTGCAGCACCCGGCGCAGCAGCTGGCTGTAAGGGCGCACAAACCTCTCGTTAAGCTGCTGCTCCGCCCCGGCCTGAATGGCATAGGCTACCCCCTGTACCTTGCCAAAGGTGCGGCAGCAATCGTTGTATCCCAGGGCCATGTTCTGCCGGGCCTTTTGGGGGTCGAAGGTGAGAATCGCCCCCAGGTTCCAGCAGCTTTGCACATGGTGCAGCGGCACATGGGAAGGGACTTTGCGCACGATGCCCAATCCGTCCACATCCACCGCCACAATCTCCTCTGCACCCATGGAAAGGGCCAATTGAACAGGCATATTATCGCTATAAGCGCCGTCTATATACTTCTGTCCGTCAATGGTGCGGGGCCGAAAGGCCGGAAAACAGGCTGCCGAAGCAAGCAGATAGTGCTTGAGCTTGCCCTGGGGAATCTGCTCCAGCGTAAGCTGCATGGGGGTAAGGGTGCTGTAATTTACGGTAACCAGGCCAAAGCGCACCGGGCTGGAACGAATGGTCTGCTCGTCCAGCAGCTGATCAATGAGTTCCTCCAGCGGGGTTACATCCATGGCACCCTGACTGACCAGCTCCTGGAGGATATTCCACAATTCGCTGTTGTGGCGTGCTCTGGGCGGCTTTTGAATTACATTGCGGGTGTCGATATGCAGCCACATATCCCGCACCGTTTCCAGCGAATCGGTCACGAACATGGCCCCATTCAGGCAGCCCACAGAGGTGCCGGTGATGATGTCCGGTTTCCAGTTTTGCTCCAGCAGAGCCTGGTACACCCCCACCTGATAGCTGCCCCGGGCACCGCCTCCCGCCAGCACCAATGCCTTTTTCATGGCCGCACCTCCCCGCCGCCAGCCAGTTTGTGTGCCGCCATGGGCAGCCCTGCGCTCAACCGGCAAGCTTTTTTCCAGATTTTAGAATGTACCTTTATTATAGCGAAGGAAGGCGGCCTTGCAAACCATATTTGGACGGTGTTTTCAATTTATTCACTTTATGGACGAAATCCTGCCATAAACAGCAAAAAATCCATCCGTGCTGCTTGCGGTGCACTGGATGGATTTTTTGCTGTTTTGGAATGATGCGAGGAGAAAAACTGCCAGCCGCTGGCCCTTGGGCTGCGTCGGCAAGGAAGGTGGTTTGTTTAGTCCACAAACAAACTGGTGGACAGGTACCGGTCGCCGGTATCGGGCAGCAGTACCACAATGGTTTTGCCCTGGTTTTCGGGCTTGCGGGCCTGCTCGATGGCTGCCCACAGGGCTGCGCCGGAGGAGATGCCCGCCAGAATGCCTTCACGACGGGCCAGCAAACGCCCGGTAGAGAAGGCGTCCTCGGTGCTTACCGTGGTGATTTCGTCGTAAATGGCGGTGTCCAGAATAGCGGGCACAAAACCTGCGCCAATGCCCTGGAGTTTGTGGGGGCCAGGCTTGCCGCCGCTCAGTACAGCGGAGTCCGCCGGTTCCACAGCTACTACCTTTAACTGGGGATTCTTTTCTTTCAGGTAACGGCCGGTGCCGGTAATGGTACCGCCGGTGCCTACGCCTGCCACAAACACATCCACCTGACCTTCGGTATCCTCCCAAATTTCGGGGCCGGTGGTCTGGTAATGGGCTTGGGGGTTGGCGGAGTTTTCAAACTGGCTGGGAATAAAGCTGCCGGGTGTGCGGGCAGCCAGCTCCCGTGCCTTTTCGATGGCGCCGTTCATGCCCTTGGATCCTTCGGTGAGAACCAGCTGGGCACCGTAAGCCTGCATCAGCTGACGGCGTTCCATGGACATGGTTTCGGGCATAACAATCATCATACTGTAGCCACGGGCAGCGGCCACAGCAGCCAAACCAATGCCGGTGTTGCCGCTGGTGGGCTCGATGATGATGGAGCCAGGCTGCAGCAGGCCCTGGGCCTCGGCAGCATCCAGCATGGCAAGGGCCACACGGTCCTTAACAGAACCGGCGGGGTTAAAGGATTCCAGCTTGGCCAGCAGGCGAGCCTGAAGGCCAAAGGCCTGCTCCAGATGGGTAAGCTCCACCAGAGGGGTGCGGCCAATCAGCTGATCGGCAGAGGTAAAAATACGGGACATAAAACTTCTTCCTTTCTGATAAACCGGCGGCAGCGCCGAACCATGAAGTAGGTACAGGCTGCCAGAGCAATGCGCCGTGTCGTGTGGTCCCTTATGCAAGATGCGCCGGGAGCTTTACCATGAAAATTTTGCACGGCTGCCCTTCATGCCTAGAAGAAAACAAAGGTACACAAAACAACCCACTTATTCGGTATGTTTATAGGATTTTCTTTATCATACCGAATTTACCCTAGTTTGTCAATAGGATATTTTAAATTCAATCTCCAATGCGCTCAAAACGCCACTCCTGTGCAGCATCGGGGTATTTTTCTTTTTCCACCGGGCTGGCGAACATTTCGTAGGGCCGTACCCACAGCCCTCCCTCTCCATAAAGGGCCCGATATACCACCAAAAGCTCCTGCGTCTCGCTGTGGCGGGCAAGGCCCAGTACCTGGTATTCCTTCCCCTTGAAATGCCGGTAGCGGCCCGGCTGGATAGTTCTTTGTTCCATTGCTTGATTCCTCCTAAGGGGCAGGCTGCACCGCCTGCACGATGTCTGCCCAGCCCAGGCCCTGCTGGGCCAATGCGGCAATGGTGCGCCGCTGGGCTTGGGTAAGCTGCACCGGCTGGGCCTGGGGCAGCTGGGCGGAGCCGGGGCATAGGTCCAGCAACCAGTAGCTGATGCCCTGCCAGCCATTCTTTAAACCCGTGCGCCGCTGCCGGCCCTCACACACAAAGCCCTGTGCCTTGTGAAAGGCCTCGCTGGCCGGATTGGGGTCTGCCAATACTGCATAGGCATTCCAGTAGCCTTGAACTTTTAGCCCTGCCAGCAGCGCCTGATACAGGCGGCTGCCTACCCCGGTGCGCCGGGCCTGGGGTGCCAGGTAGATGGTGGTTTCCGCATCCCAGGCATAGGCACCGGTACCATACCGCCAGGGATGGGCGCAGGCATAGCCCAAAAGCTCTCCCCCTGCTGTTTGGGCCACAAAAAAGGGCAGCGTCCGGCACAGGCGGCCCATTTCCGCCTGGTACTGGGCCAGGCTGGGGGGCTGATACAAAAAGGAGGCGGTGGAGTTTTGAATGTAGTAGCTCATGATTTCCAGCACAGCGGGAGCATCCTGCCGGGTGGCCGGGCGTATGAGCACCAGCTGGGTGGGGTCAAAGCTTGCAGCCAGGGCCTCCTTCTCCTTCTTGGAAAGACGCTTGAGCTGGGCTTCCCGCTGCATGGCCTGCTGCTTGCTTTCCAGCTGCTGGGCATAGGCCAGCGTTTGGGCTTTAAAGGCACGGGTGTACCTTGCCCCGGTGCCCTGCTGGTGGGCCTTGAGCCGGCGGGCCAGGTCGTTGGTCCAGCCTGTGTAGAGGGTGCCGTTTTCACAGCGCACCATATAAACATAAGCCTGCATGGGCATTTCCTCAGTTTTGGGGTTTACGGCCCAGGGCCAGGTAGCAGGCTGCAATGGCATCTTCCTTGGTTTCGGTGGTTACCAAAAAGCGGCTTACATGGCAAAACCGCAGGGTTTTAAGGCCGGAGGCCTTTTGCAGGTGCTCCTGGGGCTGGCCTGCCCACCCCATGGGGAAAGGCTTTTTGGGGCGCTTGGTGAGCCGGTCGTTTACGCACTGGGCACCCCAGCCGCCCCGCTGACTGGGATACACCACAAACAGTGCATCCGAACGGTAGAGGGCGTTTTTCCAGGGAGCATAGCAGGGCAGCACCACAATGCCGTCCTTGCTGTTTTCGTAGGCAGTCTGCACCAGCTCATCGGCCCGGTTCACTGCCAGCGCATTGTCGATGATATTTTGCAGCACCACCTGGGCAAATTCCACCGCCTTGGCAAAACAGGCATCCGGGTCCTGGTCCATATCCCACTGGGGGTTAAAGCTGCCGATGGCGTCCGCCAGAAGGCAGTTTTCGCCGGTGTTGTCGTTCAGGTCCAGCGGCTGCACAAAGTTTTCGTCCACCAGGCGGGCCTGATTTTCACCCACTAGCTGGGCGCCAAACTGCCGCCACAGCAAACCAAAGGCCGCATAGGGAATGCCGTTGGGCCGCTCCTCCCGGTCCGCTGCGTGATGGTCGAAGGGGCCATTGCCGATGTCGTATACAATGCCCTCAAAGCCCTGGGGCACCTCAAAGCCGCGGGTTACGGTAAAATCCGGCCGCAAAATCCGCAGCAGGGCGGTGCTGAACACATCGTCTGCATGAAATTTGCCCCCATGGGTAAAGCCGGCGGCAGGTACTTGCATGGTCATGGTTGGTTCCTCTTTCTACTCAAACAGCCCGCCAGCAGCTAACCCGGCAAGCTGTTTATTAAAATAATGATTGGATTACAATTATAGCACGAACCCAAGCCCAAGGATAGTGGCCTGCGTTTTGGCCCATGCCTGGCCAACAAAAAACCGCCGCCCAGGCCAGGGCAGCGGTTTTTTATTGCTATGATGGGGCAATCAGCCTTCGGTGGAAGTGCTCTCAGCAGCAGAGGTGCTGTCGGCAGCAGAGGTGCTGTCAGCCGAAGTGGCCTCGCCCAGGTAGGCGTACTGCAGGTAGAAGTAGCCGTAAGGGCTGAACCAGGTGCCCTGCAGGTCCTGGCTCTGGAGCCAGCGGGTATCGCCAAAGCACAGGGGGATGGCTGCGTAGTCGTTCAGCATCCGCTCCTCGGCCTCGTGCAGCTTTGCGTAGTGCTCGGCACGGTCGGCAGTGCGGGAGGCATCCAAAGCAGCGTCAAACTCGGCGTTGTTGTACTTGCCGTCGTTGTTGCCGTTGCTGGAGTAGAACAGCTCCAGCACATTGGAGGGATCATCGTAGTCCAGAACCCAGCCGTTGCGGGCCATCTGGTAGCTGCCGCCGCGGCGGCTTGCGCTGAAGGCATTCCATTCCTGGATTTCGATCTGCATATCAATGCCCAGCACATCACGGTAGCACTGCTGCAGGTATTCGGCGATGGTCTTGTTGTAGCCAGCGTCGTTGGTGGTGTAGGTGAAGGTGGGGAAGCCCTCGCCGTTGGGGTAGCCAGCATCGGCCAGAGCCTGCTGGGCCTCAGCCTTAGCCTGCTCGTAATCGGTGGGGATGGGGCTCTTGGTGTTGTCCCGGAACAGGCTGCCATCTGCATCGGTCACGCCGGGGCAGGTGATGGTGTAAGCGGGAGAGTACAGGCCCTTGAGGATTTCCTCGCACAGGTACTCACGGTCGATGGCCAGGCTCAGAGCCTTGCGAACATTCACATCCTGGAACAGTTCGTCGGTCAGGTTCAGGCTCTGGTAGGTGCTGCTTGCGTAGGGAGCGCTGTGGAACTCAGGCAGGTTGCGCAGGCTGTCGATTTCCTCGGTGGGATAGTCCTTTACCAGCTGGGCCTGGCCAGTCTGGAAAGCGGTGTAGGCAGCGGTGGAGTCTTCCATCAGCATAAAGGTAATGGAATCGGCCTGAATCTTGCTGCTGTCCCAGCCGCCCACATAGTTGGGGTTCTTGGTGAACACGACCTTCTGGCCCACAACCCAATCGGTCATGTAGAAGGGACCGTTGGAAACATAGGTGCTGGCCTCGGTAGCCCAACCGTCGCCGTTGGCCTCCACGGTAGCCTGCTGCACAGGCATCATGGTAGCAAAGGCAACAATCTTATCAAAGTAGCTGCAGGGGTAGGACAGAACGATGGTCAGGGTCTTGCCGTCCTCGCTTGCTTTTACATTCAGTGCGTCGGGATTGGGGTCCTGGGTGGCATTG
>CALWNE010000042.1 GCA_944382705.1 uncultured Allofournierella sp. | reverse complement strand
CCAGCTGTCCTCGATTTTCTGTGTTCTTTACCAGCATTTTTATCACCCTACACCATTATACCCCATTTTCTTCCATGATACGAGAAAAAGGCCGCCTTTTGGCGACCTTTTTCGACAGGCTGAAAAGCCCCTGCTATGCGGCAGGGGCTTTTGTTTTTAACCCAGAAGGTACAAAACTCTTATTTGTTTTTGTACATCTCCTCGTAGTATTTCTGGTAGTTGCCGCTGGTAACATTGTTCATCCATTCCTCGTTGGCCAGGTACCAATCGATGGTTTTCACAATGCCCACCTCAAAGCTGGTTTCCGGGTACCAGCCCAGCTCCTCACGAATCTTGGTGGGGTCGATGCCATAGCGGCGGTCGTGACCCAGACGGTCGGCCACATACTCAATCAGTTCCTCATTGATGCCCTCGTCGGCCAGGCGGTCGTGGAGCTGCTGGATGATGGTCTTTACAATAAAGATGTTGGGGCGTTCGTTGTGGCCGCCCACATTGTACACCTCACCCACACGGCCATTCTCCGTTACCATGTCGATGGCCTTGCAGTGGTCCTCCACATACAGCCAGTCCCGCACATTCATGCCGTCGCCGTACACGGGCAGCTTTTTGTGATTCTTCACATTGTTAATCATGAGGGGAATCAGCTTTTCGGGGAACTGGTAGGGGCCGTAGTTGTTGGAGCAGCGGGTGATGTTCACCGGCATACCGTAGGTATCATGGAAGGCCATTACAAACATATCGGCGCTGGCCTTGCTGGAAGAGTAGGGGCTGTGGGGGCACAGAGGGGTGGTTTCCATAAAGAAGCCCTCATCGCCCAGGCTGCCGTACACCTCATCGGTGGAAACCTGCACATACTTTTTGCCCTCGGCCCACTTGCCGTCCTTGTACCAGG
Organism: uncultured Allofournierella sp.; assembly: GCA_944382705.1. Classification (GTDB taxonomy): domain Bacteria; phylum Bacillota; class Clostridia; order Oscillospirales; family Ruminococcaceae; genus Allofournierella. The sequence continues at coordinate 22,310 of CALWNE010000042.1, read as the reverse complement.
CGTTCTTGGCACACTGCAGCAGGTTCACGGTGCCCAGCACATTGGTTTCCACAAAGATTTCGGGGTTGGCAATGCTCCGGTCCACATGGCTCTCGGCTGCAAAGTTTACCACATAGTCAAAGTCGTACTGGGCAAACAGGCTGCTCACCAGCTCCCGGTCGCAGATGTCGCCCTGCACAAAGATGTGCCGTTCGTCCCCTTCTACCCCTTTCAGGTTTTCCAGGTTGCCTGCGTAGGTGAGTTTATCCAGGTTCACCAACTGGATGTCGGTATGCTTGTTGAGCATATAGTACACATAGTTGGAGCCAATAAAACCGGCGCAGCCGGTAATCAAATAGCGTTTCATGGGTTTCTCCTTACTTGTTTTAAACATCCAAAACCGGAGGGCTTACTCCCCGTTCCAGTTTGCGAAAAAGTCCTCCAAAGCCAGCTTCCAGGGGCGCATCTTGTTGCCCACGGTGCAGGCCAGCATCCGGTTTTCCAAGGCACTCCAGGCGGGGCGGTTTGCAGCAGCCGGGTGCTTTTGGGCATACTCCTGGCTGGTGCAGGGCAGCACCTGAGCCTCCACGCCGGACAGGCGCACAATCTCGCTGGCAAAATCGTACCAGGAGCAGATGCCCTCGCCGGTGCAGTGGTAGATGCCATACTCATGGCTTACAGCCAGCTGCAGCAGATGGTAGGCCAGGTCCTCGGCGTTGGTGGGGTTGCCCAGCTGGTCGGACACAACCTCCAGCTTGCCAAATTTTTTAGCGGCATTCACAATGGTTTTTACAAAGTTCTTGCCTGCATAGCCGTACAGCCAAGCGGTGCGCACCACAAAGCTGCGCTGGCACTGCTGCAATACATACTGCTCGCCCAGGGCCTTGGTTTTGCCGTAGGCACTTACCGGGCCGATGGGCTCTGCCTCATCCAGCGGGGTGTCTCCCTGGCCGGAAAATACATAGTCGGTGGATACATGAACCAGCCGTGCATTCACCCGCTGGGCAGCCTGGGCCAGGTTGGAGGGCCCCAGAGCGTTTACCTTGAAAGCAGCTTCCCGCTGGGTTTCGCAGCCGTCCACATTGGTGAAGGCGGCACAGTTGATGATGGTATCCGGCTGGTGGCGGCGCACAAAGGCGATGGTTGCCTCCCGGTCGGTAATATCCAGCTCGTTCATATCGGTGGGGATGATGGTAGCGTTTTGCAGCCGCTCCGGAATACTGCCCAGAGCACAGCCCCCAGTGCGGAGCTGGCGCTGCAATTCGGTGCCCAGCTGGCCGCTGGCGCCGGTGATGAGAATTTTCATACCCATAACTCCCCTTTGCTTAGTATTTGATGCGAGCCTCAGAAACCCGCTTTAAGTGTTCCCCATAGGGGCTTTTGCCGTAGCGCTGTGCGCTTTCCAGCAGTTTTTCCTTGGTAATCCAGCCGTTGCGGTAGGCAATTTCCTCCGGGGCGCTGATCTTGATGCCCTGGCGTTTTTCTACCATGCGCACAAAATCGGCAGCTTCCACCAGGCTGTCCATGGTGCCGGTATCCAGCCAGGCAAAACCACGGCCCAGCAGCTGCACATCCAGGCGGCCTTCCTCCAGGTACATGGCGTTCAGGCTGGTGATTTCCAGCTCGCCACGGGCGCTGGGCACTACCTTTTTGGCCTGGGCACTCACCCGGTTGTCGTAGAAATACAGGCCGGTGATGGCGTAGTTGGACTTGGGATTCTGGGGTTTTTCCTCCACGCTGATGACCTTGCCGTTCTCGTCGAACTCCACAATGCCAAAGCGCTCAGGGTCGTTTACATAGTAGCCGAACACGGTGGCACGGCCTTCCTCCTCGGCGTTTTTCACCGCAGCCTTCAGGATGCGGGAGAAGCCGTTGCCGTAAAAAATGTTATCGCCCAGAATCATGGCGCAGCAGTCGTCGCCAATGAACTCCTCGCCCAGCAAAAAGGCCTGAGCCAGTCCGTCCGGGCTGGGCTGAACCTTGTAAGAGAGGTTGATGCCGTACTGGCTGCCATCTCCCAGCAGGTTTTCAAAACGGGGGGTGTCCTCCGGGGTGGAGATAATCAGGATATCCTGAATTCCCGCCAGCATCAGGGTGGACAGTGGGTAGTAGATCATGGGTTTGTCGTACACCGGCAGCAACTGCTTGCTGGTGACCATGGTGAGCGGATACAGACGAGTGCCTGCACCGCCGGCAAGAATAATGCCTTTCATAACTTTACGCTCCTTTTTCTGCCTGCTTGTTGCAAGCAGGCCGTTCAAAATTTGCGCAGCTTAACACAAAGCGGAGCTACAGCCGCTATACACAAAATTAAGGACAAAAGCCCCCAAAGCGGGGGCCTTGAAAGGCTCTGGCGGGCGGGCCGTTTAAAAGGCCGCAGCACCCCCAGGGCAAAGGCAAGCAATCGCAGCCTTACGGGCAGGGTCTTAACACCAGAGTTTCCAGCCCCATTTGCAAAAAAACCGGCCCATGCTTTTGAGCTGCTGCAAAAAGGGCTTTAGGCTGCGGCTCGGTGCCCGGTGCCAGGCGTGATAGGCCACAAACTGGGGCAGATAGTACACCTGGCCCAGCTGCAGGGCCTTTTGGGTGATGTCTGCATCTTCCACATACATAAAATAGCCTTCGTCAAAACCGCCCATCTGCCGGAACGCCTGGGTTCGCACACAGAAAAAGCTGCCGGTGCAAAACTCAATGGGCAGCGGCTTGGAAAGGTCCTGGTCCAGCATGGCATATCGGTTGCCGAAATAGCCCAGCCCCGGCACACCCTGGCGGCTTGCAAGGCCCAAAATATTCGGCTTGCGCTTGGGCAGCACCTGCACCCGGCCATCCGGGAACAGCAGCTTGGGGGTAGCCATAACCACCTGGGGGTGCTCGTCCATCCATTGGCACATCTGGGGCAGCACATTGCTGTCCACAAAGATGTCCGGATTAAGCACAAAGTGGTAGTCGCTGTCCAGCAGGGGCAGCACCTGGTTGTGGCCAGGGCCAAAGCCCAGGTTTTTGGGCAGGCAGATTACCTGCACCCGTTGGTCAAAGGGATAGTCCGCCAGCTGTTTGCCGGTTCCGTCCGGGCTGGCGTTATCTACCAGATAAATCCGAAGGTCACAGCCGGTGGTGTGCTCCAGCAGGGATTCCACTGCCCGAATCACCTCGTCGGCTCCGTTATAACTCACAATACAGGCGCTGATTTTTTTCATGCGGACTGCTTCCTCCAAATACTGATAGTCTAGTTTATTCTAACATTTTTATGCCCATTACGCAACAAAAACCGCAGGGCAAGCCACTTTGTGGCCTTTTTTGCCCCTTCCCTGCCGCCCAAAACAAAATCACCCCCAGCCTTGGGCTGTTTAGCCCTTGGCTGGGGGTGATGAATTGTTAAAACGCTAGGCCGGTGTTACTGCCGGATTAGCCCCGGGCCTTTTTTGCCTCGATGGCGGCCAGAGCATCCTTGCGGCTCAGGTTGATGCGGCCCTGCTGGTCGATTTCGGTTACCATAACAATCAGCTCATCGCCTACGGCAACCACATCTTCCACACGCTCTACCCGCTTGGCGTCCAGCTTGGAGATGTGCACCAGGCCTTCCTTGCCGGGAGCAATTTCCACAAAGGCGCCGAAGTTCATCAAACGGGTTACACGGCCCTTGTAGATGGCGCCCACTTCGGGGTCCTCCACAATGGTCTTAATGGTGTGGATGGCACGGTTTGCATCCTCGATGTCAATGGCGGAAACAAACACATGGCCGTCCTCCTCCACATCAATCTTGCAGTTGCAGGTGGCGCAGATTTCCTGAATCACCTTGCCGCCCTTGCCGATTACATCCTTGATTTTGTCCACAGGGATTACCATGCTCAGCATCTTGGGTGCATACTTGCTCAGCTGGGCACGAGGCTCGCTGATGACAGGCAGCATGATTTCATCCAGGATGAACAGGCGGCCCTTGCGGCACTTCTCGAAGGCTTCTTCGATGATTTCGTAGGTCAGACCGTCCACCTTGATGTCCATCTGGATGGCGGTGATGCCGTTGTGGGTACCACCTACCTTAAAGTCCATATCGCCGTGGAAGTCCTCCACGCCCTGGATGTCCAGCATGGGCATCCAGCGGTCGCCCTCGGTGATAAGACCGCAGGAGATACCGGCAACAGGTGCCTTGATGGGCACGCCTGCATCCATCAGGGCCAGGGTGGAACCACAGATGGAAGCCTGGCTGGTGGAACCGTTGGAGGACAGAACCTCACTTACCAGGCGGATGGTGTAGGGGAACTCCTCCAGGCTGGGCAGCACAGGAACCAGAGCACGCTCTGCCAGTGCGCCGTGGCCGATTTCACGACGGCCGGGGCTGCGGGGAGCACGGGCCTCGCCCACAGAGTAGGGGGGGAAGTTGTAGTGATGCAGGTAACGCTTGTACTGCTCGGTGCTGATGTCGTCCATCAGCTGGTTGTCCTTGGTGGAGCCCAGGGTTGCCACGGTGAGCACCTGAGTCTGGCCACGGGTGAACATACCGCTGCCATGGGTGCGGGGCAGCAGGCTTACTTCGGCAGCCAGGGGACGAATCTCGTTGATGCCACGGCCGTCCACACGCTTGCCCTCGTCCAGCAGCCAGCGGCGCACCACGAACTTCTGCATCTTGTACATCAGTTCCTCAATGATGCCGGCGCCCCACTCCTCGGCGTACTTTTCTTCCAGCTTTTCCCGAATGGGCAACAGCCGCTCGTCCCGCACATTCTTGTCGTCGGTGTCCATAGCGGCCTTGAAGTCCTCCAGGAACTCAGCCTTTACGGCCTCGAACAGGTCATGGTTCAGATCCATGTCCTGGAATTCCTTCTTGGGCTTACCGATTTCGGCTACGATGCTGTTGATGAAGGCGATGATTTCCTTGATTTCCTGGTGAGCCTTTTTAATGGCATCCAGCATGGTGACCTCGTCCACCTCGTTGGCACCGGCTTCAATCATAACGATTTTGTTTTCGGTGGCAGCAACGGTGAGCTGCAGATCGGTTTTTTCCCGCTGTTCCAGGGTGGGGTTTACCACCAGCTGGCCATCCACCAGGCCCATGAACACGCCGCCAATGGGGCCAGCCCAGGGAATGTCAGAGATGGACAGAGCAATGGAAGTACCAATCATGCCGGTGATTTCCGGGCTGCAATCCTGGTCCACGCTCATAACGGTCATGGTAACGCATACATCGTTGCGCATATTCTTGGGGAACAAAGGACGGATAGGACGGTCCACCACACGGCTGGTGAGAACAGCCTTCTCGCCGGGGCGGCCCTCACGGCGCATAAAGCTGCCAGGAATGCGGCCTACGGCGTAGAGCTTTTCTTCAAAGTCCACGCTCAGGGGAAAGAAGTCGATGCCGTCACGGGGCTTTTCGCTCATGGTGACATTGCACAGCACCACGGTCTCGCCGTAGCGAACCAGGCAGCTGCCGTTGGACAGACCGCACATCTTGCCAGTTTCCACCACCAGGGGGCGGCCAGCCAGCTGGGTTTCAAAGGTTTTGAACTGGGGGAAGGATTCGTGTTTGGATGCAAATTCCAAAGCCATAATAGTACCTCCTAGTAAACAGGTTCATGCACGCCACCCTGCGGCTTTAGCAATAAATCCGGCGCCCCGGTGGGATGCTGCACCCCAAGGCGCTGGATTTACCGCTAAAAACACACCGGCCGGCGGTGCTCGTACAAAAACAATTAATACAATTCAAAGGCAGGCGGTAATCGCTACCACCTGCCTTTGATGTTGTAACTTACTTACGCAGACCCAGCTTGGCAATCAGAGCACGGTAACGCTCGATGTCGGTCTTCTGCAGGTAGGCCAGCAGATTGCGGCGACGGCCAACCATCTTCAGCAGACCACGACGGCTGTGATGGTCGTGGGTGTTCTTCTTCAGGTGCTCGGTCAAGTGGTTGATGCGAGCAGTCAGCAGAGCAACCTGAACCTCGGGAGAACCAGTGTCGGTCTCGTGAACGCGAGCGGATTCGATGATAGTCTTTTTAGCTTCCATAGCCATTTGAAAATACCTCGTTTTCTATTGATTTGCCAATGACCGAGCAGAGGGAAGTACGAGGTGCTCTGATGCAGAGCATACACCCTCCACTAGGCCACGGTAGCCTAGCTTAGTATAACACAGCACCCTGTGAATTACAAGTAAAAACTTGCATTCCGGTTGGGCTGCTTTGGGGGATTTTGGGCAAAGTATTCCAGGGTTTTGCGGGCGGCGTTGTTTACGCAGTCAGCCAGTTCCTGCAAGCTGTTGAAGCGCTGGCTGGGTGCCAGATAGTGGTAGAATTCCACCTCCAGTTGCTGGTCATACAGCTGGCCCTCAAAACCGGGAATAAAGGTTTCGCAGGTGGCCCCTTCCCCGCTTTGGTTCACAGTGGGGCGGGTGCCAAAACCGGTGGCTCCGGCGTACCAGTCCTCCCCAATGCGCACCCGGGTAATGTAGATGCCGTACCGGGGCTGGGCAAAGCCTGCGGGGTATATCTGGTTGATGGTGGGGAACCCCAGCGTGCGGCCCAGGCCCTGGCCATGCTGCACCGGAAAGCAGATGGAATAGGGCCGCCCCAGCATGGTGCGGATGCTCTCCATATCCCCTTCAGCAAGAGCCGCCCGGATGCGTGTAGAGCTGACCAGCCGGCACTGGTAGGTGGTCATGGAGACCACCACCACCTGAATGCCCAGCGGCTCACACAGGGTTCGCAGGGTATCAATGTCCCCTGCTGCCTGCTTGCCAAAGGTAAAGTTTTCGCCGCAGAATACTGCCCTGGCCCGGCACTGCCGGTGCAGAATTTCTTCCACAAACTGCCGGGGTGTGTAGCTGCACACCGCCTCAAAGGCAGGCTCTATGTAGTGCTGCACTCCCAGCTGTGCCATCAGGCGGTGCTTGCTGGTTTCATCCATCAAACGGCCGCCCTTCATGGTGCTGTTCAGGGGCAGGGTGAAGGTAAACAGCGCCGGTGCCAGGCCGTGGGCCTTTGCATACTCCACCGCTGCACCAATGACTGCCTGGTGCCCGGTGTGGATGCCATCAAAAAAGCCCAGTGCCACGCTGGAGCCTGCCGCCAGTTCCGGCTGCTGCTCCACCTGCTGCATGGTATGGTATACCTTCAACGGCAGTCACGCCCTTTCCACAAAAAGTTTTTCCGCCTTGAGACTGGCATCCTCCAGCACCTGGCCAAGGCCCAAAAAGCCCTGGGGGCCGTAGATGCGGCAGCGGCCAGCTGGCTGGCCGGTACGGTAGCAGAGTGCGCCGTTGCGCAGCCGCTGCTCCCCTTTTTCGTTCACGGTTACAGCGGGCAGCTGGGCAAACACGGTATCCACCGCAACCAGCAGCTGGTCCAGCGCTCCCTGCTCCTTGGCCTGCTGAATTTCTTCAAGGGTGTGGCTGTGCTCCAGGCCAAAAATTCCTGCCCGGGTGCGGCGCAGCCCGGCCAGGGTGGCCGGTACGCCCAGTGCGCTGCCCAGATCCTCCACCAGGCTGCGTACATAGGTGCCCTTGCTGCAATCCACATCCAGCACAAAGTCCTGGGGGCCGCACTGCTCCACCAAAGTAAGCTGATGGATGGTAACCGGCCGCAGCTTGCGCTCCACCGTAATGCCCTGCCGGGCCAGCTTGTAAAGAGCGGTTCCGTTCACCTTAATGGCGCTGTACATGGGGGGCATCTGCTGGATGTCCCCGGTAAAGCGGGGCAGCACCTGCTCCAGGTCCTGGGCGGTTACCTGGGTGTCTGCCTGTTGCAGCACCGTGCCGGTTACATCCCCGGTATCGGTGGAAAGGCCAAACCGCACCACAGCCCGGTAGGCTTTGGTATGGTCGGTTTGCAGGTCCACCGCCTTGGCAGCAGGGCCTGCAAACACAGGCAGCACACCGGTGGCCATGGGGTCCAGAGTGCCGGAATGCCCCAGCTTTCGGGTGCCCAAAATCCCCCGCAGCTTTGCAATCACATCAAAACTGGTCCAGTCGGTGGGTTTATCCACAATCAAAATGCCATTCATGGGAATATCCTCACTTTTGTTCCTGCTGGTTCTGCTGGAACCGGCGCAGCTCCCGCTCCACCTCTGCCAGCACGGCAGCCTTGGTGTTTTCCAGGTTGCCTTCCAGCTCGCAGCCGGCAGCACGGGCATGGCCGCCGCCGCCCAGCCGCTTGGCAATGGCGCAGGCGTCCACCCCTTCGGCGGTGCGGATGCTGATTTTGTAGCTGGCGCCGGGGAGCTGACGCATGGTAACGCCAACCTTCACCCCTTCGATTTTGCGGGGCAGGCTGGTGATGTCCTCCAGCTCATTGGGGCCCACTCCGCTGGCAGCAATCTGCTGGCGGGTCATATACATCAGGGCGCAGGCGTCCTCAAAATGGTACTCCAGGTTTTGCAGGGCGGTAAGCTCAATGGCCATGCGCCCCTTGGAGCGGCTCTCAAACAAAATCATGTTCAGCTCCTGCACCCGTGCGCCAGCTTCCATGAGCTTTGCAGCCATATAATGAGCCTTTGCTGTGGTGTTGGAGAACAAAAAGCAGCCGGTATCGGTGGAAAGGCCGGTGTACAGGCAGTCTGCAATCACCGGGGTAATTTCCACATTCATGGCACACAGCAGGTCGTACATGATTTCGCAGGTGGAGCTGGCGGCGCTGTCCAGGAACATGGCATCTGCGTAGCCTGCGTTGGAGCCGTGATGGTCGATGCACAAATCAATCTGCTGGGTGTACTCCTGGATGGAATCTCCAAACAGCTGGATGCTTGCCACATCCACCGATACCACATAGCCGGGCTCAAACTGGCCGGTGAACAGCTCCATCTGCATATAATCGTACCGAGCGGGGAAGGCATCGGAGCAGAGCACCGCCGCCTCCTTGCCCAGATTCTTGAGAGCGTGCATCAAAGCAGCCGCCGAGCCAGTGGTGTCGCCATCGGGGTTTTTGTGGCTCAGAATCAGCACATTTTCCGCCCGCAAAAGCCGGCCGATCACTGCCAGCAGGTCTAAGTTCTCACTCATACATTCTCCTTGTGTCACACACCGGCCTGCCGGCCGGGCATTGCCCCTTTCGCCGGGGCAGCAGCATTTGTTTCCGTTCCGGTTAAAGGCTTACTCCTCGCCTTTGTTCAGGTCTGCCAGCACCTGGTTGATGTGTGCTGCATAGGCAGCGCCATCGTCCTGGGCAAACACAAACCGGGGAGACTTACGGATGTGCATCCGGCGGGAGATTTCGGTGCGCACATGGCCGCTGGCCCGGTTAAGAGCCTTCACTGCCTCCTGCGCACCTTCCGGCTTACCCATTACGCTGATGTAAACCTTGGCCACATCCAGGTCCGGGGTAACATCCAGCCGGGTTACGGTGAGCAGGCCACCCTCCAGGCGAGGGTCCTTCATCTGGGAGATAATGCCAATGACCTCCCGCTTCATATCCTGAGCCAGACGGCCCTGATTTTTGGGGTTCGCCATACGAACTCCCTCCTTTCGGTTACTGTTGGGGTCAGGGCAGTGCCGCCGGGCTCACAAGGAGCACCGGCAGCCGCTGCCGCAGGGCCAGATTGATTAATCCCGGTACTCTTCCAGGATGTAGGCTTCAAAGATGTCGCCTTCTTTAATGTCGGCAAACTTCTCCAGCGTTACGCCGCACTCGTAGCCACGGGCCACTTCCTTCACATCGTCCTTAAAGCGGCGCAGGCTGCTGATTTCGTCCTCGGCGATAACAATGCCGTCACGCACCACACGGATCTTGCTGTTGCGGGTGATTTTGCCCTCCAGCACATAGCTGCCGGCCACCAGACCAACGCTGCTGATTTTGTAAACCTGGCGCACTTCCAAACGGCCCTGCTCCACTTCACGAATCTTGGGAGCCAGCATACCCTTCATAGCGTCGGTTACATCGTTGATGGCGTCGTAGATAACACGGTACATCCGCATCTCTACTTCGCACTGGGCAGCTTCTTCCTTGGCCACGGGGTCGGGACGGACATTGAAGCCGATGATGATGGCGTTGCCTGCGTTGGCCAGCATAACATCAGACTTGTTGATGGCACCCACACCGGCGTGGATAACCTTAACCCGCACTTCGTCGTTGCTGATTTTTTCCAGGCTCTGCTTCACGGCCTCAGCACTGCCCTGCACATCGGCCTTTACAATGATGTCCAGCTGCTTGCGGTCGCCCTCGGCAATCTGGCTGAACAAGTTATCCAGGGTAACCTTCTGGTATGCGCTAAACTGACGCTCCTTCTGCTCGGCAGCGCGCTGGTCGGCCAGCTCACGGGCCAGCTTCTCGTCGGCTACTGCGTCGAACAGGTCACCTGCACTGGGCACTTCGGTGAGGCCGGTAATCTCCACAGGCATGGAGGGGCCGGCTTCTTCCAAAAATACGCCCTTGTCGTTCTTCATAGTACGCACACGGCCCACGGCGGTGCCTGCAATCACGCAGTCGCCTTTGCGCAGCGTACCCTTCTGCACCAGAATGGTGGCAACGGGGCCCTGGCCCTTGTCCAGACGGGCTTCGATTACGGCACCCTTGGCACGGCGGTTGGGGTTGGCCTTCAGCTCCTTCACCTCAGCCACCAGGTTGATGTTCTCCAGCAGGTCTTCAATGCCCATGCCGGTCTTGGCGGATACAGGCACACAGATTACATCGCCGCCCCATTGCTCGGGCACCAGCTCGTGCTGGGTGAGCTGCTCCATAACACGGTCAGGGTTGGCGGTGGGTTTATCCATCTTGTTGATGGCCACAATGATGGAAACATTGGCAGCCTTTGCATGGTTGATGGACTCAATGGTCTGGGGCATGATGCCGTCGTCGGCAGCAACCACCAGCACCGCAATGTCGGTGAGGTTGGCACCACGGGCACGCATGCTGGTGAAAGCCTCGTGGCCGGGGGTATCCAGGAAGGTGATGGGCTTGCCGCCTGCGGTTACCTGGTAAGCACCAATGTGCTGGGTAATGCCGCCGGCCTCGCCCACGGTAACGCTGGTTTTGCGGATGGCGTCCAGAATGCTGGTTTTGCCATGGTCAACATGGCCCATAACCACCACAACGGGGGGACGCTCCTGCAGGCTGTCTGCGGGATCTTCGTCCACTTCAAACAAACGCTCCTCGATGCTTACATGCACCTCTTTTTCTACCTTTGCGCCAAACTCTTCGGCAATCAGGCTAGCGGTGTCAAAATCCACCACTTCGCTCACGCTGGCCATAACGCCCAGACCCATGAGCTTTTTGATAACATTGGCGGCAGTCTGCTTGAGGCGGGCAGCCAGATCACCTACGGTGATTTCCTCGGGAATCTGCACCTTCAGCTGGGCTTTGCGGGCTTTCTCCAGCTGGATGCGCTGCAAACGCTCGGCCTCGGTCTCCTTGCGCTTTTGGAAGTTCTGGCCCTTCTTGGCACGGTTGTTGCCAAACTTCTGCTTGTTGCCGGCAGGCTGGGGCTTGCGGCGGTTTTCCACATTCTTGGTGGAAGCCAGCTCGTCGAACTTCTCGTTAAAGCGGTCCAGGTTCACATCCACGGTGCGGGTGTCCACAACCTTGGTTACTACCTCACGCTTTACCACAGCCACCTGGGGCTGGGCAGGCTTTTTGTCCTGCTTTTTCTTGGTGTTCTTCATCTCCACCACGGTGCCGTCGGCCTTCTTGAGCACCTCGCCTGCCTTGGGCTGGGCCTTGGGCTGGCTGGACAGGTAGCCATCCAGGTTCTTTTCGGCATTTTTCTGGGTAAAGTGCTCGAACACCAGGTTCAGTTCTGCCTCGGTGAGGCTTGCACCGGTCTTTTTAGGCTCTGCACCCTGAGCGGCCAGCAGATCAATAATCTGCTTTGCAGGCACATTCAAATCCTTGGCCACATCGCTTACTTTATACTTAATCGTCATTCGTTTTCCTCCTTTTCTGCTGTGAGGTACTGACGACACAAATTCGCCAGGTTTTCGTCCAAAATGCTGTATACGCCCACCTTTTTGTAGGTCAGGCTGCACAGCTCCAGCTGGGTCAGGGGCATGCGCAGGCAGTCCACCAGATCCTCACAGGTGCGGCCCATGCGCTTGGCAGTGCCATCGCTTACATCGGCCGCCAGCAGCACCAGAACCGCCTTACCGCTGTACACGCTTTCCTGTACAGCGTCAAATCCTTTTACCAGCTTGCCAGCCTTGCGGCACAGAGAAATGGCCGCCAGCAATTTATCGTTATTGTTCACCTTCGGCTCCTTCAATCTGGTGTTCAATGCGCTCGTACACCTCCGGGGGTATCTGGGCTTCCAGCGCCCGTTCCAGCCGCTTGGCCTTGCGTGCCTTGGCCAGGCACTGGGCATTGGGGCACAGATAGGCACCCCGGCCGGGCTTTTTGCCCACAAGATCCAGCGTGATTTCCCCTTCCGGGCTGCGCACGATACGCACCAGTTCCTTTTTGGGTTTGGATTCGTTGCAGCCGGTGCAGCGCCGCAGCGGGATTTTTCGTTGTTGCATCGCTTGTGGGACGCTCCTTTCTATCCTTGGCGTTGGAGTATCAATCCATCAAGCCTCGGCTGCGGTCTCCTCTGCCTGAGGTTCAGCCTTGGGCTCCTCCTCACCAAAGTAGCCGCTTTCGGGCCGGATGTCAATGTTGTAGCCGGTCAGACGGGCGCACAGGCGGGCGTTCTGGCCTTTGTTGCCGATGGCCAGGCTCAGCTGATGGTCGGGCACGGTTACACGGCAGGCCTTCTTTTCGCCTTCCAGCAGCTCCACCTTCAGCACCTTGGCGGGGCTGAGGGCTGCGCTGATGAACTCTTCCACATTTTCGCTCCAGCGCACCACATCAATCTTTTCGCCGTGGAGTTCCTCCACAATCTTGCCCACACGCACGCCGTGGGCGCCAATGCAGGAGCCAACGGCATCGATGTTTTCGTCCTTGCTCCACACGGCCATCTTGGTGCGCACACCGGCCTCACGGCTGATGGCCTTGATTTCCACGGTGCCGTCAAAGATTTCGGGCACTTCCATCTCAAACATCCGCTTTACCAGCTGCTCACTGGTGCGGCTGATGATCACACGGGGGCCACGGTCGGTAACCACCACATCTTTAATGTAAACCTGCACATGCTGGCCCTCGAACAGCTCCTCGCCGGGAACCTGCTCGGACCGGGTGAGTACAGCCTCGCCCTTGCCCATGTCCAGTGCCACAATGCCCCGGTCGTGGTCCACACGGGTAACCCGTGCGGTAACAATTTCGTGGGCCTTGCCCTGCATCTCGTTGAACAGCTGGTTGCGCTCGGCTTCCCGGATGCCCTGGCGAATCACATGCTTGGCAGTCTGGGCGGCAATGCGGCCAAAATCCTTGGTTTTGAGGGGGGTTACCACACGCTGACCCAGCTTGTAGGTCTTGCGGATGGCCTGTGCCTCTTCCAGAGTCATCTGGGTGTGGGGGTTCTCCACCTCCTCCACAATATCCCGCACCAGGGATACGGTGAACTTGCCGTGGACGGAATCGATTTCCACCAGCACATTCTCATCTTCTACTTCGTAGTCTTTTTTGACGGCGATCACGATGGCCGCTTTGATTTTCTCGATCAGATACTCAGCGGTCAGGCCACGCTCTTTTTCCAGCATGGTCAGTGCCTCAAAAAACTCTGCATTCATTTTGTTCGCTTCTCCTTCGTTTCATCATGCGCCAGGCCCTGCCGCCTGTACGCCGCAAAAGCCCCCACGGGGGCTGGTTTTAAAGTAAGGGTAACTTAAAACAGATTCTCGTCGTCGCACAGCTTTACAAAGCTGGCGGCAGGCAGTTCAAACTGCACAGTGCCTTCGGGTGCTTCCAGAGTAACAGTCTGCCCCTCAAACCCAGCCAGGATACCTGCATACTCCCGGCAGCCGTTTTCGTCCGGACGAATGAGCCGGGCTGCAATTTTTTGGCCCATGTACTTGGCGAAGTGCTCCGGTCGTGTCATGCGGCGGCCCAGTCCCGGGCTGCCCACTTCCAAAAAGTATCCCTGGTCGATGGGGTCTGCCGCCTCAATCACCGGGTCGATGGCCCGGCTGGCTGCTTCGCAGGTGTTCATGTCCAGAGGGCCTTCTCCCTTAGGGTCAATCAGCACCCGCAGGTACCAGTCCGGACCTTCCTTTTCAAAGCGCACATCCCACAGCTCCAGCCCCATCTGCTCGATGATGGGCCGCACCAGATTTTCCACCTGCTGCACCGTATTCTGGCCGCCTTTTGCCTTTGCCATCCTTCTACCTCCCTGTTTTGCCATGGCCTGCACGGCGGAGAAAACTCCCCCGAACAAGTAAAAAGAGCGGGCTTTGCAGCCCACTCTCCATTCAAAAGCAATCTTACAGTGATACTATACCATATTTGCAGGCTGTTTGCAAGCCTTTGGGGGCAAGTTTTGGCCCTGTGGCCGCCGGTTACGGTTCAGCCACCGGGCCGCCGGACGCTCCAGTGCATAAGTAAACAACACCGCAGCAGCCAGCCCTGCCAGCCACACAATCACCAGATACCGGTGCATCCACTCCTGCTGGCCCAGCTGGTTGGGGGGTGTGTCCCCCTGCCATGCCGGAATGCGCCAGTCGTATTTGAGGCGCACCGCCAGCCATTGGTGCCACAAGTAGAAGTTGTAGCTGATGCCACCCAGCCAGGCCCAAAGCCTGCCGCCGGGGATGCGCACCCCCAGCGAAAGCCCCACAAGAGCCAGCCCAAAGCAGGCCGCCAAAGGCAGCCGCCATACCAGCTGGCCATGGGGGCCGTCCTGCCAGCTGGCAATCTGCCGGAACACCCACACTGCCCCAGCCAGCCCCAGCACCCCCAGCAGGGTGCAGCCCGGCCGGGTAAAGGCAGGCAGCCGACGGCCCAGTACCGCCACCCCCTGGGCAGCAGCAAAGCCAAGGCCCAGCACCCCCAGCATACAAGGTAGCTGGTTAAAGCGCATACTGTAGTCCACCCCTTCCAGGGGCAGAACCCACACGCCAGCATACAGCCACTGGGCACCGCACAGCCCGGCCAAAGTTGCCAGCGGCCGGGCATAAAAGGCACGGACCATAAGGGGAAACAGCAGATAAAACATCACCAGCACCCCCACCGTCCACAAGGCACCATTGGTGGGGCAGTACACATAGGATTGCCGCAGCAGGGTGGGCACCAGCAGCAGATGAGCCGCCAGGTCCACCATAAGGGCACGGCTCCAGCCCTGGTGCAGGGCTGTGTAAAGGGTGCACAGCAGCACCGCCCCATAATAGGAGGGCAGCAGCCGCACCACTCGCCGCCGCCAAAGGCCAGGGCAGCCCTCAAAGGGCTTGCCCTCGGCCCAGGCGTTGGCATGGGGCAGGTAGAGGCAGAAGGCGGAAAGCAGAATCATGGCATCCACCCAGGCACCGCCGGCCCGCTGCAAAAACTCCCAGCGGCCCCAGCCCACCCAGCTTTGCTGCCAAAAGTGAAAGGCTCCTACCATGCCCACCGCCAGCACCCGCAGTACATCGGCGGCAATGGGCCGCAGCAGCCGCTGCTGCTCCCACACGGGCTGAGTCTGGGTTATTCCTCCAGTGCCCATTCGCCCTGCTTAAAGATGGTCACAGTGCGGCCATCCCGGGTAAGGCCGGTGATGGTCATATCCTCTGCGCCCACCATCATGTCCTCATGAATGGCGGAATCGTTTACGCCGCATTCCAGCAGCTGCTCGGTGGTCATGGCAGCGCCGTCCTTTACGGTGGTGGGGTAACCGGCACCGAAGGCAATATGGCAGGCTGCGTTCTCGTCAAACAGGGTGTTGTAGAACAGCAGACCGCTGCGGTTGATGGGGCTGGAAGCAGGCACCAGGGCAATCTCGCCAATGCGGCGTGCGCCCTCGTCGCTGTCCAGCATCTGGCCCAGCAGTTCCTGGTTCTTTTCGGCGGAATAGTCCACCACCAGGCCGTCCTTGAAGGTGAAGGAGAAGTTTTCAATCAGCTGGCCGTTGTAGGCGTAGGGCTTGGTGCCCTTTACCACGCCATTGACCCGCAGGCGATGGGGTGCAGTGAATACCTCCTCGGTGGGAACATTGGCAATGAAGGTGGTGCCGTTTTCGGCCTTGCTGCTTGCACCCTCCCAGGTGTGGCCCTCTGCCAGGCCAACGGTCAGGTCGGTGCCGTTGGCACTTTGCAGACGGATGCTTTCCAGATTCAGCTCGTTGAGCTTATCTTTGCAGGCGGTGGTTTTGGCCACATGTGCCTTCCAGGCACCAACCGGGTCGCCGTCGGTTACACGGCACACATCAAAGATGGCCTGCCACAGCTTTTCCTGGGCCTGGTCCTCCTCCAAATCGGGGAACACGGTCTTGGCCCAGGCGGGGGTGGGAATGGCCACCACGCACCACTGCACCCGGTCCTTCATGGTGTATTCCCGCCATTCCTTCATGGCAGCACGCTGCACCAGGGCAACACGGTTCAGCTTGCCTGCGTCCAGGCCCTTAAAAATTTCCGGGTCGGAAGCATGGATGGCCAGGGTGCAGCAGCCGCCTTCGCTTTCGGCATAGTCCAGATAGCTGCGCAGCTGGTAGGGCTTAATGTCGCAGAGGGCTTCTTCGCTGGCCAGCTCCATGCGGATGCGGGCTGCCTTCTCGTCCTCATAGCGGATGATAACATCCCGTGCACCTGCCTTGAGGGCAGCTTCCATGCAGTCCCGTGCAAAGTAAGCACCCTCCACCGGGCAGCGGATGATGAGGGTCTGGCCGGGCTGTACATTTACGCCCACCTGCACGGTAAATTCTGCGTATTTTTTAAGCAGTTCCTGATTCATGACTCAATACTCCTTTCGTTGCCGCCGCCGGAAATTCCCTTTCGGCGGCCAACAGTGCTGTTGAAAGCGGCAGGACTCAAACAAGCCCTGCCGCCCGGAAAAACCCGTTAGAAATCGATTTTGCTCTCGATGTAAGCCTTTACTTCGCTGATGGGCAGACGCACCTGTTCCATGGTATCACGGTCACGGATGGTCACGCAGCCGTCGCCTTCCTCGGTGTCGCTGCCGAAGGTGGCAAAGTCCACGGTGATGCACAGGGGGGTACCAATCTCGTCCTGACGGCGGTAACGCTTGCCGATGGAGCCGGTTTCGTCAAAGTCCACCATAAAGTGCTTGCTCAGCTCCTGCCAGATGGGCATAGCCTGCTCGCTCAGCTTTTTGGACAGGGGCAGAACCGCTGCCTTGAAGGGAGCCAGCGCAGGATGCAGACGCAGCACAACACGCTTGTCCTCCTTGCCCTTCTCGTCGGTGAGAATCTCCTCATCGTAGGCATCGCACAGGAAGGCCAGGGCCACACGGTCGGCGCCCAGAGAAGGCTCGATTACATAGGGGATGTAGTGCTCGTTGGTGTCCGGGTCAAAGTACTCCAGGCTCTTGCCGCTGGCCTCCTGATGGCGGCCCAGGTCGTAGTTGGTACGGTCGGCAATGCCCCACAGCTCGCCCCAATCGGTGAACGGGAAGGCGTACTCAATGTCGGTGGTAGCACGGGAGTAGAAGGACAGCTCGGCGGGCTCGTGGTCACGCAGACGCAGGTTCTCCTCCTTGATGCCCAGGCTCAGCAGCCAGTTTTTGCAGAATTCCTTCCAGTAGGCAAACCACTCCAGGTCGGTGCCGGGCTTGCAGAAGAACTCGCACTCCATCTGCTCAAACTCACGGGTGCGGAAGGTGAAGTTGCCGGGGGTGATTTCGTTGCGGAATGCCTTACCCACCTGGCACACACCAAAGGGCAGCTTGCGGCGGGTGGTACGCTGGATGTTGGCAAAGTTTACAAAGATGCCCTGGGCGGTTTCGGGACGCAGGTAGCAGGTGCTGGAGGAGTCCTCGGTTACGCCGATGGCAGTTTTGAACATCAGGTTAAACTTGCGGATGGGGGTAAAGTCGTGCTTGCCGCACACGGGGCAAACCACATCCTCATGCTGGGTGATGAAGGCATCCATCTCCTCAAAGCTGAGGGCATCCACATTCACTTCGGGATGCACTTCCCCAATCAGCTTGTCGGCACGGTGACGGGCCTTGCAGCTCTTGCAGTCCAGCAGGGGATCCGAGAAGCCAGCCACATGGCCGGTGGTAATCCAGGTTTGGGGGTTCATCAGGATGGCAGCATCCAGACCCACATTCAGGCGGTTTTCCTGCACAAACTTTTTGAGCCAGGCTTTTTTCACATTGCTCTTGAACTCAGCACCCAGGGGGCCGTAGTCCCAGCTGTTGGCCAGGCCGCCGTAAATCTCGCTGCCGGGGTACACAAAGCCCCGGTTTTTGCACAGGGCAACAATGGTTTCAAAGCTTTTTTCGCTGTTTTTCATATTTTTCTCCTTACTGCGACACTGGCTGTGCCGCCGCTTAATGTGTTGCGCCGCCGTTTGCGCCGCCAACTCTCTACTATATTAAAACGATAGGGGCCCCCTCGTCAAGGCAAAACCAAAAAACCGCCGGGCCAAAGCCCGACGGTTTTTTGCCCGCAAACAGTTTTGCTGTTTTAGCGACACATTCAGCTGTTTTTAGCCAGCAGAGCCATTGCCACATCCTCCGGCTTTACAGGCAGAGAGTGGAAGGCAATGCCGGTGGCGTTTTGGATGGCACCCAAAATGGCCGGCGCCGGGGTGTTGATGACCAGCTCGCCAATACTCTTGGCACCAAAGGGACCGCTGGGCTCATAGCTGCTTTCAAAGGCAACCCGGATAACGCCCGCTTCCAGACGGGTGGGGATGCGATATTGCAGGAAGGAATCGTTCATCATACGGCCCTTGTCGGTATACTGGATGTCCTCGTACAAGGTCATGCCAATGCCCTGCACCAGGCCGCCCTCGGTCTGCACCCGGGCCAGATTCTGGTTGATGACGGTGCCGCAGTCCACCACAGCCACATAGTCCACCAAATCCACCTGACCGGTAGCAGGGTCCAGGTCGATTTCTGCCATGCCCACCATCATGGGCGGGGGGGATACGGGGGAGGAATGGCTTTCGCAAACCGAGATGTACCGGCCGTGGCCCTCAAAGCTGGCATAGCCGATGTCCGCCAGGCTTACCTGACGGTCGGTGCCGGGCACCAGAACCTTCTGGCCGTCAAATTCCACCTGGTCGGCAGCAACCCCCAGCATGGAGGCACCCTGCTGGGTGATTTTGTCCCGCAGCTGCTGGCAGGCCTTCACCACTGCCATGCCGGTAACATAGGTGGTGGAGGAAGCGTAGGAGCCGCAGTCGTAGGGGCTCTGGTCGGTATCCACGCCACGCACCGCAATGTTCTCCATGGGGCAGTCCAGGCAATCGGCGGCCATCTGGGTGAGAATGGTGTCACAGCCGGTGCCCATATCGGTACAGCCCACCAGCAGGGTGTAGAAACCATCGTCGTTCAGGCGAATCTCCACGCTGCCGATGTCCACGCCGGAGATACCGCTGCCCTGCATGGCCATGGCCACGCCCACACTGCGAATGTGGCCGTTGGGCAGCACCTTGCTGGGGAACTTGTTCTTCCAGTCCATCATCTTGGAGGCAGTTTCCATGCACTCCTTCAGGGTGTTGCTGGTGCAGGTTTCGCCGTAGTACATGGCAAATTTCTGGCCCAGCTCCACCATGTTTTTGAGCCGCAGCTCGCAGGGATCCATCTTGAGATGGGCTGCCAGCTCGTTCACGATGCTTTCCACCGCAAACAGGCCCTGAGTTGCACCGTAGCCACGGTAGGCACCGGCGCCCATGGTGTTGGAGTAGACCACCTCGCTGGTAAAGCGGCTGGCCTTCAGCTTGCCGTACAGAGAAATCGCCTTGGTGCCCACCAGGCCCACGGTAGTGGGGCCGTGTTCGCCGTAGGCACCGGCGTTGGAGAGGGCATCCACATCCAGCACCCGAATGGTGCCGTCTTCCTCGGCACCAATGCGCACCTTCACCCGCATCTGGTGGCGGGGCGAGCCGTTGGCCTGGCTTTCCTTACGGGTAAAGCACAGGCAGGCAGGACGGCCGGTTTTCATGGTTACAAAGGCGGGGTAAACCTCGCTGACGGCGCTCTGCTTTGCGCCAAAGCCGCCGCCGATGCGGGGCTTGATTACACGGATGTTGGCCTTGCTCATCTCCAAAGCATTGGAGATAATGCGCCGCACATGGAAGGGCACCTGGGTGGAGCTTACCAGGGTAAGGCGGCCATATTCGTCCAGATAACTAAAGGTAACAAAGGGCTCCATCATGGCCTGGTTGTTGGCCTTGGTGTAGAAGGTGCGCTCCAGCACCACCGGGCAGGCGGCCAGTTCCGCTTCCACATCGCCGTTTTCGATGCAGTCGGTGCTGCACAGGTTGCGCTTGTTGTCCGCTCCCACCGGGCACAGGGCTTTAAAGTCCTCCTCCGGGTGTACCAGAATGGCGTTGTCCTTAGCCTGGGTAAAGTCCAGCAGAGGCTCCAACACCTGGTATTTTACCTTGATAAGCCCCACAGCCTTCTGGGCAATTTCCTCGGTCTCGGCAGCCACCAGGGCCACCGGGTCGCCCACGCAGCGCAGCCGACGGTCCAAAATCAGCCGGTCGTAGGGGCTGGGTTCCGGGTAGGTCTGGCCTGCGGTGGTAAACCGGCTGGAAGGCACATCTTTATAGGTAAACACGGCTACCACGCCGGGCACTTTCATGGCGGCAGTGGTGTCGATTTCCTCAATCAGTGCATGGGCATGGGGGCTGCGCAGCATCTTGACCATCAAGGTGTTGGCAGGCACCATATCGCCGGTGTACACCGGCTTGCCGGTAACCAGGCTCATGGCATCCACCTTGCGGATGGCTTTATTTACATATTTCATTGCGCTGCGCCCTCCTTTGCGGCCAGATATTTGCGGATGGCCCGCAGCTGGCTCTGGTAGCCTGTGCAGCGGCACAGGTTGCCTGCCAGATACTCCCGGATTTCCTCGTCGGAAGCATGGGCACCCAGTTCCCGCTCCATGGCCAGTACATTCATAATAAAGCCGGGGCTGCAAAAACCGCACTGCTCGCCGCCTTCATCGGCCAAAAAGCCGCCAAAGCAGGCAGCCTCCTCCTGGAGTCCCTCCAGGGTGGTGATGGCATGGCCCTGGGCCTGGGCAGCCAGCACACTGCAAGACAGCACGGGGCGGCCGTCCAGATGCACGGTGCACAAACCGCAGCCGGAGGTTTCGCAGCCGCATTTTACCGACTTGCAGCCGGCCTGGCGCAAAAATTCCAGCAGCTGGGTGTGGGGTTTTGCTTCGGCGGTATAGGGTTTGCCGTTAAGGGTAATGGTGATCTGCATGGTGAATCAGCCCTCCTGTAAGGCCGCCAGGCAGCGGCCGGTCAAAACATTTGCCAGATGGCGGCGGTACTGCTCGCTGCCGCGCATATTGCCCGCAAAGGTAAGCTCGCTCTGCATGGCAGTGCAGAACTCATCCAGCTGGGCCTTGTTTGCCTGCAAGCTCAGGGGAGCCTGTACAATTTTGGCACGGGCAGGGCGGGCACCCACCACCACACGCACCTGGTCCTGCAGCACCGAGGCAGCCACAGCCAGTACGGGCAGGTCGGTTTGGGCGTTGCGCAGGGTCTGGTAAACCGGACGGCGGCCGTTCTTTTTTACATAGATGCGGGCCAGCACATCCCGGTCGTAGGGCATGGCGGCATAGTCCTCAAGGCTGATGCGGCCTGCTGCCACCAGTTCCACCTCGCAGTCCAGCGCCAGCAGAGCACACAGCAGGTCCGAAAAACCAAACCGGGCTGCAATGCTGCCGCCCAGGGTAGCGCAGTTGCGGAATTGAACGCCCACAATGTGGCGGGTCATCTCCTTAAACAGACCATCAAACACCTGGTTGAGCTGAACATGCTGTTCCAGCTGGCGCAGAGTAACCATAGCCCCCAGCACAAACTCGTCGGGTGTTTCTTCAATGGTGTCCAGCCCCAAACCGCTCAAATCCACCAGGGTGCCAATGCGGCGGCGGGTCATACGCAGCCAGCAGCCGCCGGCCAGCAGGGTGGTGCTGCGCTTCTGGTTCAGTTCCCAGGCTTGCTGCAGCGATTCAGCCTTTACATATTGCTGTGCGGTATACATTGCCTCACAGTTCTCCTTTCCTGTAACAGCCTGCCATAAGCGGCAGAACAATGCAAAGCAGGCGTTTTGCCGTATTTCGGCCAAAACACCTGTATTTTGTGCAAAAGGCACTATCTTCTCACTTTAATTTTAGCAAAAGGCAAAAGGCTTGTCGAGTGGTAGCCACCTGTTTTTTTGCAAACAATCCGGTCTTTTGCATTTGGTTCTCCCCCAAAGATAAACGCAACAAAAAGACCCGCCATTCAGGCGGGTCTTAATGGTGCCTCCGATCGGAATCGAACCAATGACACGGGGATTTTCAGTCCCCTGCTCTACCAACTGAGCTACAGAGGCGTTTTTTGGTGGAAGTTACAGGGCTCGAACCTGTGACCCTCTGCTTGTAAG
>CALWNE010000041.1 GCA_944382705.1 uncultured Allofournierella sp. | reverse complement strand
AGATGCTGGCGCTTGTACTCGTGCATTCGCTTGACCTGGCAGTCAAAGATGGAGTTCGGGTCGATGACTTTGCCGGTGGTTTTGTGCAGGTAGGCGGCAAAATTTTCTTTGTTCTTCTGCTTTACCTGCTCCAGTGCCTTCAGCACCTGGGCGTCGTCCTTGAACTGGTTCAGCTGAGCCAGCTGGGAAGCGTCCTTTTCAAAGCCGTCGCCGATGGTTTCCTTCAGCAGGGCGGTGAGGGCCGGGTTGCCGGCCAGCAGCCAGCGACGGTAGGCAATGCCGTTGGTTACATTTTTAAAGGCAGCGGGCTTGTAGAGGTAATAATCGTGGAACACGCTGTCCTTGATGATTTCGCTGTGCAGCTTGGATACGCCATTGATGGAGTGACACACATAGCAGCAGATGTTGGCCATGCGCACCTGATGGTCGCCCAGAATGGCCATGTAGTTGATTTTGCCATAGTCGCCGGGGAAGGCCTGCTCAAAGTCCTTGCGGCAGCGGCGGTCCAGCTCCTCCACAATGCTGTAAATGCGGGGCAGAGTGGTGCGGAAGATGTCGATGTTCCACTTTTCCAGTGCCTCGCTCATAACGGTGTGGTTGGTGTAGGCAAAGGTACGGCGGCAGATATCAAAGGCCTTTTCCCAGGTATAGCCGCAGTCATCCAGCAGAATGCGCATCAGTTCGGGGATGGCCAGGGTGGGATGGGTGTCGTTCAGCTGGATGGCGGCCTTTTCGGGCAGGGTGTCCAGGCTGCCGTACTGAGCCAGATGGTTCTGGCAGATGTCCCCAATGGAAGCAGCGGACAGAAAGTACTGCTGGCGCAGGCGCAGAATTTTGCCCTCCATGTGGTTGTCGTTGGGGTACAGAATTTTGCTGATCAGCTCCGCAGAGGCGTTTTTGCTGATGGCACTGCCATATTCGCCAGCGTTGAAGCTGCTCATGTCAAAGTCCGGGGCCTTGGCCTGCCACAAACGCAGCTTGGCCACGCCCTGGCCGTGGTATCCCTGCACATACATATCGCTGGGCACGGCAATCACGCTGTTGTAGTTCTTGTGGCGCACATAGTGGTAGTTGTTTTCCCAATTTTCCTCAATTTCGCCATCGAACTTGATTTCAATGCTCTGGTCCGGGTGGCTCTTGAGCCATACCTGGCCGCCGGGCAGCCAGTTGTCGGCCTTTTCCTGCTGCCAGCCGTCCACAATTTTTTGTTTAAAGATGCCGTATTCGTACAAAATGGAGTAGCCGGTGCCGGCAATGCCGGTGGTGGCCATGCCATCCAGATAGCAGGCGGCCAGACGGCCCAGACCGCCATTGCCCAGACCTGCATCCGGTTCTTCTTCATAAATGCTTTCCAGCTTGATATCTGCATCCGCCAGTACTTCCTGGGCAATTTCGTTCAGGCCCAGGTTAAACAGGCTGGTTTTAAGGCTGCGGCCCATTAAAAACTCCATGCACAGGTAGTAAACCTGCTTGGAGTTGCTGCCGTAGGCACGGCTCTGAAAATGTTTGTGGGCATCGCTCATCAGGCGCCGAGCGATGGAGGCCAGTACACGGTAAATTTGCTGATTGCTGGCAACGTCCAAGGTGGTGCCGTAATCGCTGTTCAGTCGGTCTTTAAGCATCTGCTCAAATTGTTGTTTGGTATACTTGTTCAACTGATTCCACTCCTGTCAAGCTCGTTTTAATGCCAAGGGATAGCATAGCCAGCCTAAAAGCCGGGCTATACAAGTTTAAGTTTACCAATTTTAACAAGTAGTTTCAAGGATAAAACCATTTCCGGGAAGAAACAAAATGCGTTTTGTGGCGTTTTTACCAAGCGGCAGTCCGCTTGCTGTCAAAAACAAAAAATAGGCTTTTAACCGGCACTGCTTTATACTATAATAGAACTTATATAACATTCCGCAGTTTTGCCTGCTGGGCAAAACGCTTTGACGAATCGAAATGAGAGGAACACAAGATCATGGCTGTTACAAAAGTAAAATTGAATGTGTGCGGTGCCACTTATGTGGTTTCCACCACCGACCCGGAAGAATATGTGACCAAGCTGGCCGAAAAGCTGGATGAGGATATGACCGAACTGATGTCTCAGAATGCTTCTGCCAGCGTAACTGCCAGCGCCATTGTGGTGGCTATGGGCTATCTGGATGAACTGAGCCGGAACACCGCCAGTGCCGACCATATGCGCAACCAGCTGAAGGAATATATGGAGGATGCAGCCAAAGCCCGGATGGAGACGGAAACCATCCGCCGTGAGATGCAGCGTATGCAGCAGGAGCTGGACCGCCTGAAGGAGCGCAGCGAACAGCAGCAGGCAGTGCAGTACACCAGCCAGCCGGAGGAGAGCCAGCAGGTGCAGGAGGAGATTTTGGAGGAAACCCCGGAGGAAACTCTGGAAGAAACCCAGGAAGAAGCTCTGGAAGAAACTCAGGACCAGAAGGAGCATGAGGCATGAGCGCAGCCATGGAAATCCTGGCTCCTGCGGGTGATGCCCAGTCTCTAAAGGCGGCGGCATACAGCGGCGCCGATGCAGTGTATCTGGGCTTAAAGCAGTTCAGCGCCCGGCGCACCGCAGGCAATTTTACCCCGGAGGAACTGCGCTGGGCGGTGGGCTTTTGCCACGCCCGGGGCATGAAGGTATATGTGGCGGTGAACACCACTGCCCATTCCGGCGAGGTGGAAGCCCTGGCTGAAAGCATCCGCTGTGTGGCCCAGGCCGGTGCGGATGCCATGATTGTGCAGGATTTGGCCGTGGCTGCCCTGGCCCGACAGATGGCACCCCAGCTGCCCTTGCACGGCTCCACCCAGATGAGCGTACATACCCTGGCAGGGGCCCTTCAGCTGTTGCGCCTGGGTTTTTCCCGGGTGGTGCTGGCCCGGGAACTCACCTTGCAGGAGGTGCGGCACATTACGGCCAACTGCCCCATTGAGGTGGAGGTGTTTGTGCACGGCGCACTGTGCATGAGCGTATCCGGCCAGTGCTACATGAGTGTATTTCTGGGTGGCCGCAGCGGCAACCGGGGCGGCTGCGCCGGGCCCTGCCGGCTGCCCTTTGCGGCGGATGGCTCCGGGGCCTGTCATCTTTCCCTCAAGGACCTTTCCGCCGTGGAAAGCCTGCCCCAGCTGGCCCAGGCCGGGGTGGTGAGTGCCAAAATTGAGGGCCGCCTGCGTGGGCCGGAATATGTGGCCGGTGCGGTGGATGCCTGCCGCCGCAGCCTGGCAGGCCAGACCTACGATGCAGCCATGCTGCGGGATTTGTTCTCCCGTTCCGGTTTTACCAACGGCTACCTGGAAAACAAGATGGATGCAAGTATGTTTGGTGTCCGTACCCAGGCAGACAGCGAGGCCAGCAAGGCCGCCCTGCCCGCAGTGCGGGAGCTGTACCGGCGGGAAATGCCCCGTGTTCCGGTGCAGTTTGCGCTGGACTGCCGCCAGGAGCCCTGTGTGCTGGTAGCGACAGATGGCCAGGGCAATTCTGCCCGGGCACAGGCCAGCCAGGCCAGCCAGCCCGCCCAAAAAGACCAGCGGGCCGCAGTGGAAAAGGCTCTGGCCAAAACCGGCGGCACCCCCTTTGTATTTGAATGCCTGACGGTGGAGGGTCAGCCTGGCTATCTGCCTGCCAGCGAGTGGAACGAGATGCGCCGCCAGGTGCTGGAACAGCTGCTGGCCCAAAGGGAGCAGGTGCACCCCTGGCCCTGCCAGGACCCGGTGCCCGCACCCGCCCAGCGGCACCCCATCCCGGCCCGGATGCCCCTGTGGGCCCGGTTTGAAAGCTGGGAGCAGGTACCCCCGGCGGCTGACCGGCTGGAGGGAATCATTCTGCCCATCAGTCAGTGGTCTCTGGTACCCCAGGAATGGCGCAGCAAAACCATTCTGGAGCTGCCCCGGGCCATGTTCGGTGCCATGGAGGCAGCGGTGGAACAGCAGATTGAAGCCACCCGCAGCCAGGGCTTTAAAGGCTACCTTGCCCAGAACATTGCTCACCTGCATCTGGCCAAGGGGCTGCCCCTTTACGGCGGCTTTGGCCTGAATATCACCAATCCTTTGGCAGCAGCCAGCTACCAGGCCCAGGGCCTGCAAGCCATGACCCTGCTGCCGGAGCTGCCCTTGCAGGAGATGGCACGCATCGCCCCCGGTGCCCAGACCTGGGCCCTGGTGTACGGCCATATGCCCCTGATGATGACCCGTGCCTGCCCCCTCAAGAATGTAACCGACTGCGACCGGTGCGACCGTAAGGGTCTGCTCACCGACCGAAAGAACAAGCAGTTCCCGGTGCGGTGCGGCGGCGGTGTGCGCCAGGTTTACAACCCGGTGCCCCTGTACATGGGCGACCGGCTTGCCGAACTGCCGGTGGATGCAGGGCTGGCCCTGTTTACCATCGAAACTGCCCAGCAGGCCCAGCAGGTGCTGGAACGGCTGTACCGGCGGGAAAGCTGGCCCGGTGAATTTACCCGTGGCCTGTACTACAAGGGCGCTCAGTAACCGGGTGCCCCTGCACAACAACTACTACAAAAGGAATCGACGCATCATGGAAGTAAAAATCACCCTCACCCGTCCCCAGGCAAAAATGCCTGTTTACGCAACTCCCGGCAGCGCAGCAGCAGACCTGCACGCAGTGCTGGACCAGCCTTTGGAGGTGCCAGCCCATGGCCGGGTGATGGTGCCCACCGGCGTGGCTATTCAGCTGCCGGATGCAGGCTGGGTAGCCTTGGTGTGCGCCCGCAGCGGCCTTGCGGTAAAGCACGGGCTGGCTCTTTCCAACGGAGTGGGCGTTATCGACTCGGACTATCGGGGTGAAATCGGGGTAGGGCTGGTGAACCTGAGCCAGCAGGCTTATACCATCCAGCCCGGCGAACGGATTGCCCAGCTGATGATTATGCCGGTGGCCCAGGCTGCCTTTGTACAGGTGGATCAGCTGGACGAAACCCAGCGGGGCGAAGGCGGATTTGGTTCTACCGGCCGGGCCTGAGTGCCTCCGCTACCCATTTTGAGGAAATAGAAAAGGAGCAATCGTTTATGTCTTTGATACTTGCTTCCGGCAGCCCCCGCCGCCGGGAACTCATGAGCCTGATTACCCCGGATTACACCGTTTGCACCAGCGATGTGGATGAGTCCCGCATTGTTGGAGAAACCCCGGCGGATACCGCCTGCAAGCTGGCCCAGGCCAAGTGCCTGGCGGTTGCCAAAGACCACCCGGAAGATGTGGTGATTGGCTGTGACACGGTGGTGGAGTTTGAGGGGCAGATTTTTGGCAAGCCCAAAAACCGGGAGGATGCAGTGCGTATGCTCACTGCTCTGTCCGGCACCAGCCACCAGGTTCACACCGGCGTGTGCATCTGCAAGGGGGAACAGATGGAGCAGCTGGTCTGCACCAGCCAGGTGCAGTTCGATGTTATCGACCCTCAGCTGCTGGAGCGGTATGTGGACACCGATGAACCTTACGATAAGGCCGGCGGCTATGCAATTCAGGGCACGGCTGCGCTGTTCTGCTTGGGCATCCAGGGCTGCTACTACAATATTATGGGTTTTCCGGTGTCTCGAGTGGCCGCCCTCCTGAAAAATTTTGAATAAATTGAAAAAATACCGTTCTGACCGTTGAGAAAGCGGTTGCGCCCGGTTATAATAAGAAACGGAACCTTAAACCGGCAGGTCTTTCGGTTCCTTTTAATACCATGAAACCCGGCCAGCTGACAGCGTGGCCTTTATCCCATACAAGCCGGTTCGCAGGTGGAGCAGGCGTACCGTGCGGCAGTCCATTGAAGTGGAGCAATACAGGTGGCCCAGATGGCCCCTCAAGAAGGAGTAAAGAAGATTATGTTCAGCAAAGATATCGGCATCGACCTTGGCACCGCCAACACCCTGGTTTACCTGCGTGGTAAGGGGATCATCATGCGTGAGCCCAGCGTGGTAGCTGTGGACACCAAAACCGACGAGGTGCGCAGCGTGGGCCACGAGGCTAAGGCTGTGATTGGCCGTACCCCCGGCAGCATTGTAGCGGTTCGCCCCCTGAAGGACGGCGTAATTGCCGATTTTGACATTACCGCCAATATGCTTTCCCGTTTTATCAAAAAGGTATGCGGCAACAGCATGTTCTTCCGTCCTCGTGTGGTGATCTGCATTCCCTCCGGTGTTACCGAGGTGGAGCGCCGTGCCGTTAAGGAAGCAGCCCTCAAGGCTGGTGCCCGCCAGGTAAGCGTAATCGAGGAGCCCATGGCAGCAGCTATTGGTGCAGGCCTGCCCATCAGCGAGCCCTCCGGCAGCATGGTGGTGGACATTGGCGGCGGCACCAGCGAGGTGGCCGTTATCAGCTTGGGCGGCATTGTGGCTGCACGCAGCGTGCGTGTGGGCGGCGATGAGTTCGACCAGGCCATCATTGCTTACATTAAGCGCAAGTACAACCTGCTGATTGGTGAGCGCACCGCCGAGCAGATTAAAATCGAAATCGGTTCCGCTTACGAGATGGAAGAAGAAAAGGACATGGAAATCAAGGGCCGCAACCTGGTGGATGGTCTGCCCAAGAACATCAGTGTCCATTCCGAGGAGATTCGGGACGCTCTGGCCGAAAGCCTGCAAAAGGTTGTGGATGCCATTAAGGAGACCCTGGAGCGCACTCCTCCCGAACTGAGCGCCGACATCATCGACCACGGCATTACCCTCACCGGCGGCGGTGCATTGCTGCGTGGTCTGGATGAACTGGTACACCGGGAAACCGGCATTGATGTACATGTGGCGGAAAATCCCCTGGACTGCGTGGCAGCAGGTACCGGCGCCGTGCTGGACCACATCGAGCTGCTGGGCGATGTGCTGGACGATAATTCCTCCCACTTCTAATTGTTTGCAATTCACAAAACGGCCGGGCGGCCCGTAACACAGCAGCTGCTGTGTTACGGTGCAGCGTGCGCCGTTTTTTCGTAACATGAGCCAAGCCGAGCAGGAGGCGGCCCTTGCGTGAAGGATTTTTTTTATACCCCCAAATTTAAAATTCTGGTAGCGGTGGCGGTCATTCTGGCCGGCACCATGGCCTGGGCTGGCGCCAATGGGCGGCTGGCCAGTGCCCCGTCCCACATCATGAGTTTAGTGCTTACCCCCATGCAAAAGGTGGCCAGCCTGGTGGGCGGCGGCCTGGACGATTTGCTGGATAAGTACGCCCGCATTGACTCCATCATTGCCGAAAACGAGCAGCTCACCCAGGAAAATCAGCAGCTGCGGGACCAGCTGGTGGAGTATGACCGGCTGAAAGCCGAGTTTGAGGCCTACCAGGATTTGAACAACATCCGGGCCGAAAACCCGGACTATACCTATCTGTCCGCCTTTGTGATTGGCCGGGACCCGCTGGAGCAGTTTGGTGCTTTCACCATCGACCAGGGCAGTGCCCAGGGCATTGAACGGGGCGATGTGGTCATGAGCGATGACGGCTACCTGGTGGGGCGCATTGTGGAGGTTAGCCTTACCAGCAGCAAGGTAATGACGCTGTTGCAGCCCGGCTCCTATGCAGCCTGCGCTGTAAGCCGTACCAGAGATATTGGCAACCTGAACGGCAGCGTAACCTATGCTGGCCAGGGTTTGTGCGTGCTGGAAAACCTCTCCAGAGATACCCTTTCCACCGTGGGCGATGAAATCATCACCACCGGGCTGGGGGGCGAGTATCCCCCCAACATCCGGGTGGGTACCATCCAGGAGATTTTGCCGGAGGACAGCGGCCGTTCCAGCATTGCGGTGATACAGCCCGGCGCCGATATTTACGATACAAAGCATGTGTTTGTGATCACAGATTTCGGCACGGCCCAGCAGCAGGACACCCAGCAGGCTCAGCCGAACCAGACCGATCCCAGCTCTCAGCAGACCTCTCAGGGGGAATGAGGGCGGTGGGCGTGACCCAGTAGACCCAGTAAAGGAGGGCCAGCCGTGACATCCCGGCGCAAGCGCAACCTTACCATCGCTTCCAAGTGGGTGGTTTACTTTTTGTTTTTAATGATTTCTGCCACACTGCAAAGCGCCCCTGGTTTTTTGGAAATTGCAGGGGTAAAACCGCTTTTTATACTTCCCTTTTGCATTGGTGTAGCCATTTACGAAGGGGAATATTCCGGAGCATTTTTTGCGGTGGCAGGCGGTTTTTTGTGGGACTGGACCGCAGGGCGCATCAGCGGCCTGATGGCATTGGGCCTGATGGCAGTATGCTTTTTTGCTGCGATTGTAGTGGAATTGTATCTGCGTGTGAACTACATCAACTTTGTGTTGGTGTGCCTGGCCTGCACACTGCTGGTGCTAAGTTCTGATTATCTGTTTTATTATCTGATGCAGGGCTACCCCGGCAGCGTGGAACGGTATTTTGCCTGGGTGCTGCCCACGGCCCTGTATACCAGCCTGCTTTCGCCCCTCTCCATGAAAGGGGTGCGGTTTGTGGCCCACCGTTTTGCGGTGGAGGATTAAGCAGGAGAGAGGACTGGCAATGGATCAAAAAAGTGTGATTCGCCGGGTGGGCGGCCTGGTGGTAATAAGCCTGGTGGTGCTGGCTGCCTTTGTGCTGCGGCTGGTGGAGTATCAGCTGGTAAAAGGTGCGGAACTGCTGGGCCAGGCGGAAAGCGTAACCAGCTACGAGTTTTCCATCTCCGCAGCCCGGGGTGAAATTGTGGACCGCTATGGCCGCAGCCTGGCCAGCAACCAGGCCGGCTACAATTTGGTGGTGAACAAACTTACCCTCACCGGCGATTTAAACCAGGCCCTGCAGCAACTGGTGCTGATTTTGCAGCAGAACGGGGAGGACTGGAACGATACCCTGCCCATCGATGAGGGCACCCGCGGTTCCTATTCCTTTGTGGATGAGGAGGACGAATCCGTTCAAAAGCGGCTGACCAAGCTGAAAGAAAACCTGAAATTGCAGCAGTACGCCACTGCCGACCAGGTAATGGCCCGTATTGTGGAAAAATACGAGCTGGAATCCTTTGATGCACAGTGGCAGCGCATTTTGGGCGGCATCCGCTATCAGATGCAGCTGGAGGATTTCAGCGTGCAGAACAGCTTTGTGCTGGCTCAGGATATTTCTGACCGGACGGTAGCCACCGTAAAAGAACGCAGCCTGACCCTGAGCGGTGCCGAGGTGGTGGAAACCTCCTACCGTGTGTATGAGGACGGCACCATCATTCCCCACTATCTGGGCAGCGTGGGCAGCATCACCAGCGAACAGTGGTGGGTGCAGAACGAGGACGGCACCACCTCCACCCCCCTGCGGGATAAAGGCTACAATATGAATGACATCATTGGTCAATCGGGTGTGGAAGCTTATGCCGAGGACCGGCTGCGGGGCAAAAGCGGTACCCAGCAGGTCACCCGTGATAAAAATGGTGTGATTGTATCCAGCGAGGTGCTGGAGGCTCCTCAACCGGGCGAAACCGTTGTGCTTACCATCAACCGGGATCTGCAGGCCCAGGTGAACGAGGCGCTGGCAAATCTCATTACCACCATGCAGCAAACCAAGGCGGCCTCCAAGGGCCGGGAGGTTACCTCCGGCGCGGCAGTGGTGATTGATGTAAAGACCGGCGGGATTCTGGCCATCTCCAACTATCCCAGCTACGACCTGAATTTGTACAAGACAAATTACAGCGAGTATAACTCTGACCCCAATCTCCCCCTCATGCGCCGTGCCACCTCCGGCCTGTATACACCTGGCTCCTCCTTTAAGCCTGCGGTGGCGCTGGATGGCCTGCTGAACGGCGTAATTACCGGCAATTCCACGGTGTATTGCAGCCGTGTGTTCACCCTGTACGAGGATTACCGGCCGGTATGCCAGATGATTAACCACGGCGTAGGGCCCATTGATGTGGTGCACGCTCTGACCTACAGCTGCAACACCTTCTTTTATGACACCGGCCACAGACTGGGGCTGGAGCATTTTGACGAGATGGCCACCCGGATGGGTCTGGCCACCGAAACCGGCTTTGAACTGGGCGAGGCCATTGGCAATTTGACCCATACCACCGATGAAAATTACAGCAAGGGTCTGGAATTGCAGGCGGCCATCGGCCAGGGCAACACCCAGGTGACTCCCATTCAGCTGGCCACCTACGCCAATACCATTGCAAACCGGGGCACACGGTACAAAACCCACCTGATTGCAGGTTACCGGGACACCAACACCGGCGAACTGCTGGAGGAGGTACAGCCCCAGATTATGGAACAAATTGAGGACAATGTGGGTGCCTTTGACTTGATTGAACAGGGCATGATTGGCGCAGCCCGCAACAGCTCGGCACTAAAAAACTATCCCTTGAACATTGCGGTCAAAACCGGCAGTCCCCAGCGCTGGGAAAAGGACCCCTCCGGCAGCTATTACACCAACAGTACGGTGGTGGCCTACGGCCCGGTGGAGGACCCGGAAATTGCCATTGGCATTGTGCTGGAATGGGGCGGCGGCGGTTCCAACGCACTGCCTCTGGTAGCTTCCATTTTTGATGCCTATTACAGCGAAAACGCAAGCAATTTAGACCCCGTGCAGGAAGGGCAGCTGCTGCCCTGAGCCTGGGGCTGACTGCTGGCATTCAAACAAAAACCGGCCTTGCATTGCAGGCCGGTTTTTTGTATGGGTTTGACGGTAGAAAGCAAGGGGACATTGGGTTGCCCGCAAGGGTGCAATGCGGGCGGCGAGCGGATTAACTGCACGCTGGCGGTGCTGTTTGGTGCAAAGTGGGCAAAGGAATCTGCAAAAATGTGGAAAATCCTAGCTTTCTGTAACAAGAATCAAAAATGCCAAAAGAAAGGTCTGTTTTTTTGCCTTAATATACAAAGTTTTCCTTGCCATCATTTTTAGAGTATGATATGATAATTATATAGGTGTAGGTGTTTTTATCCGTTTTTTTCGGGTTGTGTACACAAAAAATCTGCACCGGCAGTTACCGCTTGGGAGGCAGAGATTTGAGCGCACAGGTAATTATGGTAGCCTCCGGCAAGGGCGGCACGGGCAAAAGTACCATCTCGGTGCTGCTGGGTGGCCGTTTGGCCGCCGCAGGCAAAAAGGTGCTGCTGATTGAGCTGGACTCCGGCCTGCGCAGCGTGGATATTTTGTCCGGCGTGTATGGCAAAACAGTGTACGACATTGCGGATGTTTTGGGCGGCCGGTGCGAAGGCACCAAGGCCATTGTGGAAAGTCCCATCTATCGGGGGCTTTCGGTGATTTCCGCACCCTATGAAGGGGGCGTGGTACAGCCCGAGGCACTGCGGCGACTGGTGCAAAAGCTCCAGCCTTTTTACGATTTTATTCTGGTGGATACTGCGGCCGGTTTGGGGGCTCCCTTTGCTGCGGCCATGGCAGCAAGCCACCTGGCCCTGCTGGTGCTCACACCGGACCCTGTGGCCCTGCGGGATGGCCACATTGCAGCTGATGTGCTGTACAATCATGGAATGGAACAGGTGCGGCTAGTGGTAAACCGGGTGACGCCCACCACCTTTGAAAAGGGTGCAGTGGCAGACCTGGACGAATGCATTGACACCGTAGCGGTACAGCTGATTGCGGTTATTCCCGAAAGTGCTTCGCTGCAGCGTTCCACAGCGCTGGGGCAGCCGTTGGACCCGCGAACCCTGGCCTTTAAAGCAGTGGACAACCTGGCTCGCCGTATTTTGGGAGAGCAGGTACCCCTGGCGGTACGCTGATTGCCGGCGTGCCAGAATGATGGCAGCTGCCAAACTGCCTGCAATACTGCGATTAAACTTCACACGCTTTGAGCGTGTGTTTTACTGATAGAGAAGGAGGGCATTTGGATCATGAACATTGCATTGATCGCCCATGACGCAAAAAAGGAACTGATGGTGCAATTCTGCATCGCATACTGCCGGGTGCTGAGCCAGCACAACCTGATTGCCACCGGCACCACCGGCAAGCTGGTGAGCGAGGCCACCGGCCTGCCCATCCAGTGCTTTTTGTCCGGCGTGCATGGAGGTGACCAGCAGATTGCAGCCCGCATTGCCTGCAACGAAATTGACCTGCTGCTGTTTTTCCGGGATCCCATCACCGCAAAACCCCACGAGCCCAACGAGATGAATCTGCTGCGGCTGTGCGATGTGCGCAACATTCCCATTGCCACCAACATTGCCACCGCTGAGGTGCTCATCCACGGCCTGGAGCGGGGCGATTTGGAGTGGCGCAACATTGTGAACCCTCAGTATTGATACAGCACAGCTGCCGCCCAAGCACAAGGCAGCGATGCTTCCTTTTACCGGGAAATAAACAAGGCGGTACTGCCCCAAAAGGGCGGTGCCGCCTTGTGGCGTTTTAAGGGCACAAGATTGGCTGCCCTGCATCCGGGCCCTAAAGGCGGTTTGCCTTAAAACCCAGCAGGCATACCGGTTAAGGCGGGGCGGTTCTTGTGTTTTGCTGCAAAAAGAGCTATAATAAAACGGATTAGAAGGTATATTCTTCTGCCTGTTTGGCGGCGGGTGCCGTCCGCAGGTTTGAAACTACAAAAAGGGGATATAAAACAGTATGGAAACCATGGGAAACCTGCGCCGCACCCACTATTGCGGCGAAGTGCGCCTGGCTCAGGCGGGCCAGGAAATGGTGGTGGCTGGCTCCATCGCCAAGTGCCGCAACAAGGGCGGCATTGTGTTTGCCGATTTGCGGGACACCACCGGCATTTTGCAGATGGTGTTTGACGACTCCACCGACCCTGCCGTGTTCGAGAAGGCCGGCAGCCTGAAAAGCGAGTATGTGGTGATTGCCAAGGGTGTACTGCGGGAGCGGGATGCCAAGACCGATAAAATTGCCACCGGCGATGTGGAGCTGTATGTGAGCGAGCTGCGGGTGCTGAGCACTGCCGAGACCACCCCCTTTGAAATTCGGGACGAAATCAAGGTAAAGGACGAGCTGCGCCTCAAGTACCGCTACCTGGACCTGCGCCGTCCCAGCATGCATGACCCCATCGTGGTGCGCAGCAAAATTGGCCAGATTGTGCGCAACTACTACTGCGACAACCATTTTTGCGAGATTGAGACCCCCATGCTCATGAAATCCACCCCGGAAGGTGCCCGTGACTATCTGGTACCCAGCCGTGTGCAGCCGGGCCATTTTTACGCACTGCCCCAGTCTCCCCAGCTGTACAAGCAGATTTTGATGCTGTCCGGCTTTGACCGTTACTTCCAGATTGTGCGCTGCTTCCGTGACGAGGACCTCCGGGCCGACCGTCAGCCTGAGTTCACCCAGATTGATATGGAAATGAGCTTTGTGGAAGCGGACGATGTAATGACCCTGAACGAGGGCCTGGTGAAAAAGGTATTTGCCGAGGTACTGGGTGTGGATGTGCCCACCCCCTTCCAGCGGATGCCTTACAGCGAAGCCATGGACCGCTTTGGCAGCGATAAGCCGGATACCCGTTTTGGCCTGGAACTGATGAATGTAAGCCATCTGCTGGCCAATACCGAGTTTATGCCCTTCAAGAGCGCACTGGAGGCCGGCGGCAGCGTGCGGCTCATCAACGCCAAGGGCCTGGCCGATAAGCTGACCCGCAAAACCATTGATAAGCTGACCGATGTGGTAAAGACCTACGGCGCCAAGGGCCTGGCCTACACCCGCATTACTGCCGAGGGAGAGACCTCCAGCTTTGAAAAGTTCCTCACCGAGGAGGAAAAGAACGCTCTGCGCACCGCAGCGGATGCCCAGGAAGGGGATGTGCTGCTGGTGGTGGCCGATGCCAAGAACGACACCGTCTTTGCTGCCCTGGGCGCACTGCGTCTGGATGTGGCCAAGCGCTGCGAGCTGATTGACGAAAACAAGTTCAACTTCCTGTGGGTAACCGAGTTCCCCCTGTTTGAGTACAGCGAGGAAGAAGGCCGCTTTATGGCAAAGCACCATCCCTTCACCATGCCCATGGATGAGGACCTGGACAAGATTGAGAGCGATCCCGGCGCCTGCCGTGCCAAGGCATACGACATGGTGCTGAATGGCTGCGAGCTGGGCGGTGGTTCCATCCGTATCAACGACCCTGTGCTCCAGAACCGGATGTTCCAGGCCCTGGGCTTTACCGAGGAGAGCGCACGGGAGAGCTTTGGCTTCCTGATGGATGCCTACAAGTACGGCGCACCTCCCCACGGCGGCATGGCCTTCGGTTTTGACCGTATGGTAATGCTCATGCTCAAGCGGGACTCCATCCGTGATGTAATTGCCTTCCCCAAGGTGCAGAATGCCAGCGAGCTGATGAGCGGCGCACCCGAAACCGTGCAGGACAAACAGCTCCGGGAGCTGTGCATTGCCACCGTGCTGCCCCAGGAATAAGTTTTCCACAGCAGAGGCTATTCTGTGTGGAAAACCTGCCTGCTGCGGCTGGTGAGTAAGCTATAACCCAATAAATAAACAAGCTCCTGCTGGGATGCACCAGCAGGGGCTTGTTTATTTGCTCCAGCATGGCTGCTGCCGTGCAGCAAAAAACCGCACCAGCACATTCAAGTGCAGGTGCGGTTTTTTATTATTAGAACCCAAGCGAATGCCGTAGCAGAAGGCAGGAATCTGGCCGCTGGGGCGGGCAAGATTGCCGGGGGTAAGAATTACAGGTCGTCCACCAGAGCGGTACTCTTGGCGTAAGCGGTGCTCTTGGCCTCAAAGAAGTCGGTTTTTACCATGTTTGCGTTGGAGTACTGGCTCACCCAGCCCATGCTGGCAGGCTCGGTCTGGTTGTCCTCAAACAGGGGGGAGAAGCCCAAGCCGGTCCAGCGCAGGTTGCCCAGATAGCGGATGTAATCCGTTACCATCTGGCGGGTCAGGCCGGGAATGTTATCGCCAATCACATAGTGGCCCCATGCAATTTCCTGGCGGACACCCTCCTCCAGCATCTCCTTCAGCACCTGAATGGTTTCGGGGGTGAACAGCTCCGGCTGTTCCTTTTGCAGCTCCAGCAGGATGTTGCGGAACAGCCACAGGTGGGTGTTTTCGTCCCGGTTGATGTACCGGATTTCCTGGGCAGAACCGGGCATCTTGCCGTTGCGGGACAGATTGTAGAAGAACATAAAGCCGCTGTAAAAGTAGATGCCCTCCAGAATGTAGTTGGCCATCATCACCTTCAGCAGGGTGAAGGCGTCCTTTTGGGTCTGGAATTCGTTGTACAAATCACCAATAAAGGTGTTGCGGCGCAGCAGGTGCTCGTCGGTTTTCCACTGGTAGAGGATATCGTTGCGCTCCACCGGGCTGCAAATGGTGTCCAGCATATAGCTGTAGCTCTGGCTGTGCACACACTCCTGGAAGGTCTGGATGGACAGGCACAGGTTTACCTCGTTGGCGGTAACATACTCGCCAATGTTGGGCAGGTTGGCAGTCTGGATGGAGTCCAAAAATACCAGAAAGCTCAAAATCTTATCATAGGCGGTACGCTCGGCAGGGGAGAGGTTGGGGTAATCCTTGGTATCCTGGGTGAGGTTGATTTCTTCGGGAATCCAGAAGTTGTTCATGGCCTGGCGGTACCAGTCGCTTACCCAGCCGTAGCGCATATTGTTGAAATCGTTCAGGTTGGTGGTGTTGCCACCAATCATCCGGCGCAGACGCACATCGGTGTCACCGCCCGGGTTGAACAGGGGCTTTTTAATCAGTTGTGCCATGGATGTTCACACTCCTTTTGGGTTATGGCTCAAAAACCTGCCCGGCGCACCGGGCAGGCAAAAACAACAAGCAGCAGAGCAGAGGCTTTTCATCAGGAGGAGCAGCTTTCGCACTCCTCCACTTCCAGAGATTTGCTGCGTACATAATAAATGGTTTTTACACCGCTTTCCCAGGCAAGCAGATACAGTTCCAACACCTGGCGCATGGTAAAGTCGTTGGTGATGTACAGGTTCATGCTTTGAGCCTGGTCAATGTGGCGCTGGCGCACGCCGCAGGCACGCACGCTCCAGCTTTGGTCCATCTGGTGGGCGTTTTTGTAATACCAGAAGGTGGCGGGTGACAAATCCGGTGCCACACGGGGCAGCATACTGCCCTTTTTCTCCTCCAAGAAGAACCGCTTCATCACCGGGTCAATGCCGGCGGTGGTACCAGCCAGAATGCTGGTGGAGCTGGTGGGGGCCACGGCCAGCAGGTAGGCGTTGCGCATACCCTGCTGGGCTACCTGCTGGGCCAGCTGCTGCCACTGGGGGCTGGTGTAGCCACGCTTGGTAAAGTAGTGGCCGGTTTGCCAGTCGCTGCCCTCAAAGAAGGCATAGCTGCCCTTCTGGGCGGCCAGCTCGCTGCTGGCGGCAATGGCGGCCATGTTAATGGTTTCAAACACCTGGTCAGCCAGTTCCAGATGCTGCTGGCTCTCCCACCGGATACCGGCCTTGGCCAGCATATGGTGGTAGCCGCTTACGCCCAGGCCGATGCTGCGGTACCGGCGGTTGGTGAGCTTTGCATAGGGCAGGGGGTAGAAGTTCAGGTCAATTACATTGTCCAGTGCACGCACGGCGGTGCGTACCACATCCGAAAGATAGGCTTTGTCCTGCACAGGAAGATTTCCCAGGGAAAGGCTGGCCAGATTGCAGACCACAAACTCGCCGGGGCGGGTGGTGGTAACCACCACAGTGTCCCCATGTTCGGTTACAATCTCGGTGCTTACCGTCTCGATGGGGGCCATGTTCTGGGCAATCTCGGTGCACAGGTTGGAGCAGTAAATCATGCCCTTGTGGCCGTTGGGGTTGGCCCGGTTTACAATGTCCCGGTTAAAGGTAAAGGGGGTGCCGGTCTCCACGGCACTCTTGAGTACCAGGCGAACAATCTCTTTCACCGAAACGGTGCGTTTTTGGATGCGGGGGTCGTTAACGCAGTCCAGATAGCGTTTTTCCCATTCGCTGCCGTAATAGTCCTCCAGAGCGTAACCCTTTACGGTGAGAATCTGGTGGGGGCACATCAGGTGCCAGGGAGCGTCCAGGTCGGTTTTGGCCAGCTTCC
The DNA here is from genome assembly GCA_944382705.1 of uncultured Allofournierella sp. Lineage (GTDB taxonomy): Bacteria > Bacillota > Clostridia > Oscillospirales > Ruminococcaceae > Allofournierella. Next base: position 21,688 of record CALWNE010000041.1, on the reverse strand, counting down.
AGAACAAATCCGGGTAGCACACGGCGGGGAATACATCGTGGGCCTTCATCCGGTCGTCGCCGTTGTTGGTGCGCAGCTGCAAGAATTCCGGCAGATCCTTGTGCCATACATCCAGATAAACCGCCACAGCACCCTGGCGCACGCCCAGCTGGTCCACTGCCACGGCGGTGTCGTTTACCAGCTTAATCCACCGGATTACGCCGCCGGCTGCACCCTCAAAGCCACGGATGCTGCCGCCTGCGGCACGCACCTTGCCAAAGTACAGGCCCATGCCGCCGCCAAACTTGCTTACCTGGGCAAAGTTATCAATGCTGCGGTAGATGCCCTCCAGGCTGTCCGGCACAGTATCAATAAAGCAGCTGGAAAGCTGGTGGTAGGGCTTGCGGGCGTTGGACAGGGTGGGGGTAGCCATGGTAACCTCCATCCGGCTGAGCATATCGTAGAACTTGCGCACCCACAGCATCCGGTCGGTTTTTTCCTCCATGGCCAGATGCAAAGCAATGCCCAGGAACATCTCCTGAGGGGTTTCCAGGGGGATGTGCTGGCGGGTGTGAATCACATACCGCTTGAGCAGCAAATCCAGGCCGGAGTAGGTGAACAGGTCGTCCCGTTCGGGGCAGAGGAACTGCTCCGCCTGCTGGATTTCTGCCCGGGAGTAATGCTCCAGAATATAGCTGCCATACAGTTCCTCGTCGGTGAGGTAACGCAGCTTGCTGTACAAATCGGTAATGCTGCGGCTGGCCAGCTGCTGCTCCAGCTGAAGCCGGAAGGAGAGGTTCAAAAGCCGAGCTGCGATAAATTCCCAGCGGGGTGTTTCGGGGGTGGTAAGCTCCACAGCGGCCTTCACCAGAGCGCCCAGCATCTCCTTTTGGTTCATGCCTTCCTTAGCAAAGCCGGAGAATTTGGCCCACAGGGAGGTAAGGGGGTAGGTAAGCTGCTCAAAGTCCTTTTGAATGCGCACCAGGCATTCTTCCAGCTGAGGTACACCGGCGCAGGCCACAATCTGCTGGCGGGCCTGGCGCAGCTCGCTGCGCTTGGACCGGTACAGAATGTAGCTTTTGGCAGCATCAAAATAGCCCTGGGCCATGAGGGTGCGCTCCACCTGGTCCTGAATTTCCTCCACGCTGGCAGCCTGGCCGTCCAGCTGCTGCTCCACGGCCTGCAACAGCTGTTGCAGCACATCCTGGGTGGGGGTGGTGCCTACGCTGGCAAAGGATTTTTTCATGGCTTCCACAATTTTGCTGCCATCGTATGCTTCCAGCTGGCCGCTGCGTTTTTTGATTTGCATTCCATAGCCTCCTAATTTTAAAACACCCATGCGCTGGAAAGGACCTGAATCCCCCGTGCAGACAAAGGGGCCCCAGATACCTGGCCGGGCATACCGGCTGTGGTGCCTGGGGATTGCAGCAAAGGTACAGGTCCCTGCGCCATACAGGGCAAATGCACCTGTATGGGTGATAAGATTCATTCCTGTTTTTTATTATACCTTACCATGAAAGGTTCCTTCAAGGCACAAATGGTGTGTCGCAGAGGGAAAATAGGCACCAAAAATAGCGGAATATCGTTCAATATGGAGAAAAAACAGTTCTGCGGCACTGGATGTTTGCAGATGGGCCCATGGGCTGGTATAATAACTGCGAGCAAGAGCGCAGCGCTCTGGATTTGCCAACAAAGGAAGTGCACCCATAATGAATTGTCCCCCGTTTGGCGGGTTAAACCGCCAAAGCATCAAGATGCTGGCCATGCTGACCATGCTGGCAAACCATGCAGCGCAAATTTTGCTGCCGGCAGGCACGGTGCTGTATCAGGTGCTGGTGGATGTGGGGTACTTTACCGCCATTACCATGTGTTATTTTTTGGTGGAAGGTGTGGCTTACACTCGCTCCAAGCTGCGGTATGCTCTGCGGCTGCTGGGCATGGCGGTGCTTTCACAGCCTGTGTATGTGTGGGCACTGGAGCATCCCCAGCTGAATATGCTGTTCACCCTGTTTTTGTGCTTTTTGCTGGTACTGGTGCTGCAAAGCAGCTGGCCCGCTTTTTTAAAAGCTGGCGCATGGTTTGTGCTGGGGGCTGTCTCGCTGGTGTGTGATTGGCCCTTGCTGGCGGTGGTTTTTACCGGGCTGTTTGTAATCTGCAAAGGGCCGCACCGGCTGCTGGTGGTGTATGCCAGTGCCTGCCTGCTGTTTTTCTGGTTTAATCTGCTGGGGGTTCCCTTAACGCCTGGGTATATGCTGCAAGCGGCCTGCTCCTGTACTGGGATTGTGCTGTCCGGCCTGGTAATCGGCTGTTTGTACAATGGCCAAAAAGGCCCCAGCTGGCCGGGCAGCAAGTGGTTTTTTTACTGGTTTTATCCCGGCCATCTGGCCCTGCTGGGGCTGCTGCATCATCTTGGCTGGGTCATTGCGTAAAACATAGCATTAAAAAAGAGCGTCCGTTTGTTCGGACGCTCTTTTTTTGTGTGACTGCAAACGGCCGTTTTTTACAAAGGCCGGGGCAGGCTGCTTTGCCTGTTTAGCCAGCGCAGGTGAGGGGCGGCGGCAATTAGGGCAATCAAAAAAGCTGCGTCTGGCTTTGCTATTGCAGCTGTAAAGGCTGCATAATGCTTGCCCGCACTATCAACGCTAGAAATGCGCAAACAGCCCCCCTTCCGAAGAAAGCTTCCTTCGGAAGGGGGGCTGTATAGTTGCTGTTGTGGGGCTCGCTTATTGTGCGCCGTTCAGCTGCTTGATTTCCTCGTTATCGGCAAAGGCAACGGCGGCAAAGCCCTGCTGCTCCAGGTTGCCCAGCTGCTTGCCCAGCTTTTTGGCCTGGGGCAGCACGGTAACGGTGTAGGTTTGGCGCAGGGCAGCGGCCTTGGTAAGCACCTGAGCAAAGTCTGCCTGGGGCAGATAGAGCAGAGCCATGCGGGGTTTTTCGGTGGGGATGGTAAAGCCCTGTTCCATCAGGATGCCGCAGATGCGCTCAAACCCGATGGAAAAGCCCACGGCAGGCACAGACTGGCCCAGGAATTTGCCAATCATATTGTCGTACCGGCCGCCGCCTGCCACCGCACCGCTGAAGGCAGCGCAGGTGATTTCGAACACCATGCCGGTGTAGTAGCCCTGGCCACGCACCAGGCTGGGGCAGTAGGCAATCTTATAGGCACCGTTGGCCAGGGTGGTAACAGCGGCCAGAACGGTTTTCAGGTTCTGCACCAGTTCCTCCTCCTGGCACAGGGCGGCAATATCTTCCAGCTGGAAGGCGCCCTTTTCCAAGAAGGCGGCCAGAGCCTCCACAGCCTGCTGGGGGCAGCCCTTCTGGGTGAGTTCGTCGGCCACCCCGGCAGCACCGATTTTGTCCAGCTTGTCAAAGCTGATGCAAACGCTGTCCAGGCTGTCCTGGGTAAAGCCCATGGAGGACAGCATACCCCGCAGCAGACGGCGGTCGTTGATGTTCACGGTGAAATCGGTAAAGCCGATGTTCAGCAGGGCACGGGCGGTTACATCAATCAGCTCAATTTCTGCATTGCAGGAGCCATCGCCCAGAATGTCGATGTCGCACTGCACAAACTCACGCATACGGCCCTTTTGGGGACGCTCGGCCCGGAACACCCGGTCGGTCTGGATTACCTTAAAGGGGCTGGGCAGCTTGTCTTTATTGGCGGCATAGTAACGGGAGAGGGGCAGGGTCAGGTCGTACCGCAGGCCCATGTCGGAAAGCTCCTTCTCGCTGCCGGTGGTCAGTGCGCTGGCCAGCTTGTCACCCCGCTTGAGCACCTTGAAAATCAGATTCAGGTTGTCGCCGCCTTCGCTCTTGTCCAGGTTTTCCATATCCTCCAGCATGGGGGTGGAGATGCGCTCAAAGCCGCTGGCCCGGTAGGTTTCCAGAATGCGGCCCTGTACATAGTCACGGAGTTTTTGTTCTGCGGGCAGGTAGTCTTTCATGCCCTTCAGCGGATTGATTTTCATAGATAGTCCTCCCAGCAAGTGGTTATGATAAAAATGCCCGGCTTGCAGCCCGGCAGATGGATTCACATTTTTTAATGATAGCTTGCCTGGGGCGCATTTGTCAACCAAAAAACGGCCATACTTCCACCAAAGCCCTGCCCCGCCCTGGATGGGTAGGGGGCAGGCTTGCAGGAAGGAGAAATGAGCATTGAAACAACAAGATGTCCATACCCGGTGGGTGATTCTGGCAGTGGGGGCAGCCATCCAGCTGCTCACCGGCATTCCTGCTGCCTGGGGTGCCTTTCAGCCGCCGGTGCAGCAGGAATACGGCCTGGAGGAACGAGCAGTTAGCTTTGGGCTGAGTGTAATGATTGCAGCCTTTGGCATTGGCTGTGTGCTGGGTGGCTTTCTGCAGGATAAAAAGGGCCCCCGCATGGCCGGGCTTGTGGGGACCGGGCTGCTGTGTGCAGGGTTTGGCATGGTGGGGTTTGTGCCCCAGGGCAGTGCCTGGCTGCTGTATCTGGCATTCAGCGTGCCGGTGGGCCTGGGGTGCGCTTTTTTGTACCCGGCAGTTATGAGCTGCGCCCAGAAGTGGTGCCAGGATAAAAAGGGCCTGGCCACCGGCGTCATTGGCATTGCGGTGGGGCTTTCCGGCGGGGCTTATACCCTGGCGGTGCGCTGGATGACAGGCCGCTGGGGCATCCGGGTTTGCTTTTGGGTGCTGGCGGCTGTCATGCTGGTGGTGTGCGGCGTGGGCAGCTTTTTGCTGCGCAATCCGCCGGAGAGTACCCAGCCGGAGGGAAGCCAGGGGCCGGACTACACCCCCGGGCAGATGCTCCGCACCCGGCAATACTGGCTGGTGGCGGCGGTGGTGGCACTGGCGGCTCCCTCGGTACTGCTGTTCAGCCCGGCCATTGTGGAGATGGGCCAGCAGCGGGGGTTAAGCCAGGATGCAGCCTACTGGGCCATTATTCTGGGGTCGGCGGCTTCCGCCGCCGGACGGCTGACCATGCCCGCCCTCAGCGACCGCATTGGCAGACGGGCCACGGATCTGATTTTGTTTGCAGCTCTGGCAGGGCTTTCGGTGTGGTTTGCCTGGGCGGGGGGCTGGTGGATGCTGGCGGTGTACGGAGGTCTTACCTTTTGTTATGCGGCCCAGGGGGCAATACTGCCCAGCCTTTGCACCGATTTATTCGGTTTGCGCCATGCAGGGGTGAACTATGGCTTTTTGGCGCTGGGCATGACGGTGGGCAGCTTGGGCTTTCCCTTGCTGGCAAGATGGTTTGCGAACCCGGCGGCTTCCCACTGGGTGGCGGCGGGGGCTTCGGCGGCAGGATTTGGGCTGCTGCTTTTGCTCAAACCAACACCAGGGGAACGAATTTGAACCATGGCGAGCCAGGCACAGCGGGCAGTTTTTTGAAAGCAGCCTGCTGTGCCTTTGCTGTTTTGTAAAAAAGGCGGGAGCCACAGGGGATGCACAGGCCGGATGCTTTGCCAGCGCAAAGAATCTCCAGCGTTTGCTGGTTTGCCGGGTGAGCCTTCCGTAAAAATGGAAACAACCGGGAAAGATTTTGAAATTTATGCACAAACCGCTCGAAAACTCCTTGCAAAACCCATGTAAGCTATTTTATAATGGTAGTCGTGAATGTTGTGAAATTCACGACGAGCTTATAAGCAAGAGAGAACAAAGGAGAGTACTATTATGACCTATTCTCATGAAGTAGAGCGTATGTGTCCTCTGACCAAAGGCCCTCACCACGGCCCCGCCCCCATTCCTGAGGAAGGCGCTTGGGTGAAAGCCTATGAGATCAAAGACATTTCCGGTCTGACCCACGGTGTGGGCTGGTGTGCACCTCAGCAGGGTGCCTGCAAGCTGACCCTGAATGTAAAGAACGGCATCATCGAGGAAGCTCTGGTGGAGACCATCGGCTGCTCCGGCATGACCCATTCTGCTGCTATGGCTGGCGAAATCCTGCCCGGCAAGACCATTCTGGAAGCTCTGAACACCGACCTGGTATGTGACGCCATCAATGTGGCCATGCGTGAGCTGTTTTTGCAGATCGTGTACGGCCGTACCCAGACTGCCTTCAGCGAGGGCGGCCTGCCTGTTGGCGCCGGCCTGGAGGACCTGGGCAAGGGTCTGCGCAGCATGACCGGCACCATCTTCTCCACCAAGGCTAAGGGCGTTCGTTACCTGGAGCTGACCGAGGGCTACATCCTGAAGACTGCTCTGGATGAGAACAACGAGGTCATCGGCTACCAGTTTGTCCGTCTGGGCAAGATGCTGGAAGCCATCCGCCACGGCGAGGATCCCAAGACTGCCTTTGAGAAGAATATTGGCACCTACGGCCGGTTCGATGGCGCTGCTAAGTACATCGACCCCCGCGAAGAATAAGAGAGGAGGAGTTCTACAATGGCTACTTTTGAATCTATGGATCGCCGCATGCCCAAAATCGAGGCATGCCTGAAGGCCAATGGCCTGGAGTCCCTGGACGCTTGCCGTGAGATGCTCCTCGAAAAGGGCATCGACTGCGACGCAATCGTAAAGGGCGTTCAGCCCATCTGCTTTGAAAACGCCGTATGGGCTTACACCCTGGGCACCGCCATCGCTGTAAAGCGTGGCCTGAAGAATGCTGCCGAGTGCGCCGCCGCCATTGGCGAGGGCCTGGAAGCTTTCACCATCCCCGGCTCCGTAGCCGAGCAGCGTAAGGTAGGTCTGGGTCACGGTAACCTGGGCGCCATGCTGCTGAGCGACGAGACCACCTGCTTTGCCTTCCTGGCTGGCCACGAGAGCTTTGCTGCTGCCGAAGGCGCTATCGGCATTGCCCGTACCGCCAACAAGGCCCGTAAGACCCCCCTGCGGGTTATCCTGAACGGCCTGGGCAAGGATGCTGCTTACATCATCAGCCGCATCAACGGCTTCACCTATGTGGAGACCGATTTCGACTTCAAGACCGGCGAGCTGAAGGTTGTTCGTGAGAAGGCTTTCTCCGAGGGCGAGCGCGCTGCTGTTAAGTGCTACGGCGCTAACGATGTTCTGGAAGGCGTTGCCATCATGAAGAAGGAGGAGGTTGAGGTTTCCATCACTGGTAACTCCACCAACCCCACCCGCTTCCAGCACCTGGTTGCCGGCACCTACAAGAAGTGGGCCATCGAGAACGGCAAGAAGTACTTCTCCGTTGCTTCCGGCGGCGGCACCGGCCGTACCCTGCATCCCGACAATGTGGCTGCTGGTCCCGCTTCCTACGGCTTGACCGACAGCATGGGCCGTATGCACGGTGATGCTCAGTTCGCTGGTTCTTCCAGCGTTCCCGCTCATGTTGAGATGATGGGCCTGATCGGTATGGGCAACAACCCCATGGTTGGTGCTACCGTAGCCTGCGCTGTGGCTGCTTCTCAGATTTGAGCCATTGAACCATTGCGGCTGAACGGCCTTTAACGGCCAGTGTGCAGCAGCAATTGATTGGTTTTTTAAAGGCGTCAAGGTTTTTTGCCCTTGGCGCCTTTTTATTTGCAGCAAACGAGCGCAGCTGTGGAGTGCAGCCGGGGCAGAGCGAGGGTACAGACGGAACACAAAAGGAGCAGGGGCACCGGGCTGGATTGCAGAGGAGTTGGCAGTGGGCTGGTAGCTGGCCGGGCAAGTGCGCTGTCCGCCAGAGAAAAAGCCCATGGGCCTGGGGCGAACGATGAAATTTGCTTTTATTGTAAACCTAAATAATAAATTTGGTTGACGAAACAGCAGGGAGATGGTATACTGTGCAGCAAGCAGCAAGCAGCAAGCAGCAAAATCAATTTGAATACCAAGGGAGTTTATCAAATGCAGTACAGCAAAAGCCGTTCCATCACCCTTTGCGGTTTGTTTGCCGCCCTTATTGCCATAGGTGCATTCATCAAAATTCCCGTTCCGGGGGTGCCGTTCACCCTGCAAACCTCTTTCACAACCCTGGCAGGGCTGCTTTTGGGTGCAAGGCTGGGGGGCGCTTCGGCGGGGCTGTATATGATGCTGGGCCTTATGGGCCTGCCGGTGTTTACCCAGGGCGGCGGCCCAGCCTATCTGCTGAAACCAAGTTTTGGCTATATTTTGGGGTTTGTGGTGGGGGCTTATGTCACCGGATGGATTGCCCACAAGGTGGCAAATCCCAGTTACAAACGGCTCCTTGCTGCAAGCTTTGCAGGCATGGGGGTGGTGTACCTGCTGGGTATGGTCTATTTCTATGCCATTACCAGGCTCTACCTGGGTCAGCCCATGGGTCTGGGTACTCTGGTGATGTCCTGCTTCGTAATGGTGGCACCGGGGGATGTGGTCACCTGCTTTGCGGTGGCAGCACTGGCCCGGCGATTGCTGCCGATTTTGCGTAAAGGGCAGTTTGTCAGCTGAAAATTTGCCAGCTGCCCGGCACAGCTGCACAGAATTTTACAGCCCACCGTGTTTTTTGTGAAAGGGTATGGTACAATAAAGAAAAACCAACCATAAAATAAGGGGGCAGTCCCATGTACGACCTGGCGGAATCCCAGCTGACTTTATACGATTATGTCCAGCCCTTTGGCGGCGCACTGGATGAAAGCAACCGATGGGTGCGGCTGGCCAAAGCCATTGACTGGCAGGAGCTGGAGCGGCAGTATGCCCACCATTTTGGCCGGGCTGGCAACCAGGCACTGCCCTTGCGGGTGGCCTTTGGCAGCCTGGTAATTCGGCAGGCACTGGAACTTTCGGACAAACAAACGGTACAGATGATTCGAGAAAGCCCCTACCTCCAATACTTTATTGGCATGACCAGCTTTGAATACCAGCTGCCCTTTGTGGCCCATAGTATGGTAGGGTTCCGTCAGCGCATTCCTGCCCAGCAGATTGGCCAGGCGGTGCAGATGTGGAAGAAGTTTTCCCGAGAGGATATGGCGCGCAAACGATAACTTTACAAATTGTTCATTGTATTTACAGGTGATATAGGCTAGACTAGGAATTAGTCGCATTTGGGTGTTCCGCTCGGGCATCCAATCTAAGATAGTATCAACAATTAAGGAGGACGATGACCATGAATCTGAAGGGTACTAAAACCGAAGCCAACCTGATGACTGCCTTTGCCGGTGAAAGCCAGGCCCGCAACAAGTACACCTACTATGCCTCTAAGGCCAAGAAGGAAGGCTACAACGAAATTGCCGCTGTCTTTGAGGAGACCGCCAACAACGAGAAGGAGCACGCCAAAATCTGGTTCAAGCTGCTCCACGAGGGCCAGGTACCGGACACCCTCACCAACCTGGCCGATGCAGCCAATGGCGAAAACTACGAATGGACCGATATGTACGATGGCTTTGCCAAAACTGCCCAGGAAGAAGGCTTTACCCGGATTGCTGCTTTGTTCCGCATGGTAGGTGCCATCGAGAAGGAGCACGAAGCCCGTTACCGTGAGCTGGCAAAGCTGCTGGAGGAGGGCAAGCTGTTTGCCCGGGAGACCCAGCAGGTTTGGATTTGCACCAACTGCGGCCACATCCATGTGGGCACCCATGCACCGGAAAAATGCCCTGTGTGCGAGCATCCTCAGGGCTACTTTGTGCTGCGGGCCAAAAACTACTAAACAATATCCCTCAAGCATTACAAAAAAGGCCGGTGGAATTTTCCGCCGGCCTTTTTTGATGCAAACCTAAAGAAGGGGACAAAATGCCTTTTTTGTTGTTTAATTTGCACAATCGTTTCTTTTATTCCCATAAGATTGTAGCAACTGCGCCTATGTTTTATAATAAAGCCAATACAGGCGGCAGCTGCCGCTTTGAATGGCACTGCCTGCAAAGCAACTGCATGAAAGGAGTTTTTTCCTATGATTTTAAAAAATGGCCATGTGTTTACCGAGCAGGCCCGCTTTGTGCAGGCAGACATCCGGATGGAAGGGGACCGGATTGTGGAAATTGCCCCCGCAGGAACCCTGGAAGGGGATGAAGTGCTGGATGCAGCGGGCAGGTATGTGGTGCCCGGCTTTGTGGACATCCACATTCATGGCGCAGCAGGCAGCGACTTCTGCGACGGCACCACCCAGGATGTAATCAACATCAGCCGCTACGAAGGCAGCCAGGGTGTTACCAGCTTTTTGGGCACCACCATGGCTTTTGATGAGGAAATCTTAAACAAGGTATTTGATGCAGCGGCACCCCGGTTTCATCAGGACGGCGAGGGTGCAGTGCTGCGGGGTGTAAACATGGAGGGGCCCTTCTTTAATAAGGCCAAAAAGGGCGCTCAGGCCGAAAAATACATTGTGGACCCGGATGTGGAGATGTTTGACCGGCTGTTCAAGCGTTCCGGCAAAAACATTCGCCTGATTGATGTGGCTCCTGAGCTGCCCGGTGCGCTGTATTTCATCCGCCATGCCAGCAAGCTGTGCACCGTCTCGGTAGCCCATACCTGTGCAACTTACGAGGAAACCAAGGCGGCCTTTGCAGCAGGTGCCACCCATGTGACCCATCTGTTCAATGCAATGCCTGCCTTTACCCACCGGGCACCTGGTGTGGTGGGAGCCGCATCCGATGATGCAGCCCATGTGGAAATTATCAGCGATGGCATCCACCTGCACCCTGCTGTGGTGCGTGCAGCCTTTGAGATGTTTGGGCCGGACCGGGTGTGCCTCATCAGCGACAGTATGCGGGCTGCCGGTATGCCCAACGGCGAGTACAGCCTGGGCGGCCAAAAGGTGATTATGAAGGACGGCAAGGCAACCCTGGAGGATGGCACCATTGCCGGCAGCGCAACCTGCGTGGCTGAGTGCTTCCGCCGTGCGGTAAGCTTTGGCGTACCTCTGGAGCTGGCCCTCAAGGCAGTAACCATGAATCCTGCTCAGGCAGCAGATTTGTACAAAGAGGTGGGCAGCATCACCGTGGGCAAGCGGGCGGATGTACTGGTGCTCAACAAGCAGGACCTGCATCCCGAGGCAATTTTTATTGGTGGTGTGCGTCAATAACCCATCGTTTTTCAGCGCTCTGTGGGAACAGGGCGCTGTTTTTTGTTGGTGACGGCACTTTTCAAGACCGGGCATTTGCGGTACAATAAACAATAATCTTGCTTAAAAACCGTGATTCAGCAAAGGAGGAGCACCACCATGATCAAGGCTATTGCATTGGACCTGGACGGAACCCTGACCAACGAAAAGAAAGAAATTACCCCCCGCACTCGTGCAGCGCTGGAGGCTTGCATGGAACGGGGGATTCATATTATCCTGGCCAGCGGTCGGCCCACCGTAGGCATCTGGCCTGTGGCACGGGACTTAGGTCTGGACCAGAAGGGCGGTTATATTTTAAGCTATAACGGCGGCTGCATTATAGATTGCCGCACCGGCCAGGTGGTAGCCCAGGAGGTGCTGCCGGCACATCTGATTGAGCCTATCTGTGCCCAGGCCAAGGCCGCAGGAGGGGTGGCACTCACCTACAGCCCGGAGGGCATTGTGACCGAGGTGGCCGACGACCCCTATGTACTGGTGGAAAGCCGAATCTGCCATATTCCGGTGCAGCAGGTGGAGAACCTGGCCCAGGCGGTGCAGTGGCCGGTGAACAAGATGCTTATCACCCGCAACCCGGAGGAAATTGTGCGCCTGGAAGAATCCATGCAGCAGGCTTTTGCTGGCCAGCTTTCGGTGTACAAGAGCTGCCCCTACTTTTTGGAGGTAGTGCCCCTGGGAGTGGAAAAAGCCCAGAGCTTGCAGGCGCTGCTTACCGTGCTGGGGCTCACCGCTCAGGAGCTGATGGCCTGCGGAGACAGCTGGAATGATTTGTCCATGATTCGGCTGGCAGGCCTGGGTGTTGCCATGGGCAACGCAGTGGAGGATGTAAAGCAGCAGGCGGATTACATCACCCAGGACAATGAACACGACGGCGTGGGCCTGGCCATTGAACGCTGGGTACTGCAAGCCCAGCCATAAAGGAGAGAATAGAATGAATACATTTGTTTGCTACGAAAAATGCACCACCTGCCAGAAGGCAAAAAAATGGCTGGAGGAGCAGGGTGCTGCATATACCCTGCGGCCCATCAAGGAGCAGAATCCCACCGCCCAGGAGCTGGCCCAGTGGGTAGAGCAAAGCGGCCTTCCCGTGAAAAAATTCATCAACACCAGCGGCCTGCTGTATAAGTCCATGGGCCTGAAAGACCGGCTGCCCGGCATGACCCAGCAGGAAATTTTGGATCTGCTGGCCACCGATGGAATGCTGGTAAAGCGGCCGATTTTGATTACACCCAAGGGCGTAATGCCCGGTTTTAAGGCAGAGCAGTGGCAAGAGCTGCTCCAGGATTAACAGGGGGCAGTATGGGTTACAAAGCAATTGTACTGGATGTGGACGGAACCCTTATGGTTCATGGAGAAGCTACCGTGCGCCCCGCAGTGGCCAGAGCGGTGCAGCAGGCGCAAAAACAGGGCGTTAAGGTGGTAATTGCCACCGGGCGCACCCACTTTGCCATTGCGCCCCATATTTTGGGGGGCATCCGGCCGGATTATGCGGTTTGTGCCAATGGTGCCCAGGTGCTGGACAAAAAAGGCCGGGTGCTCCACGCAAACCCCATGACCAACGAAGAAATGTATGCCCTGGTGGATTTTTTTGAGGATTACAATTACCCCCTGGCTTTTTGTTTTTCGGATAATTACCATGTTTATGTGGAATACCAGCAGATGAAGGAGATTTTTTACGCAAGCACCGGACACGCAGAATATGTGGTGGATGGCGAGGACCAGGACCGGCATCTGGAAAGTATGCCGGTGGGAGCTTTTGCGGTGCTTCCTCCGGAGCAGCTACAGGCTTTTGAACAGCAATACGGCTATCTGGGCCTGCAATTTGTGCCCTTTAAAACAGGCTATTACGATGTAATTCCCCAGGGGGTCAACAAGGCCGAAGGCCTGAAAAAGCTGCTGGAACATACCGGCTGGAAGCCGGAAGAAGTGGTGTTTGTGGGCGATAACGACAACGACGCAGAGATGCTGGCCATGGGCGGGCTTTCCTACGCTATGGGAAATGGTTCTGCAAAAGCGAAGGCAGCAGCCGCACAGCTGGCCCCCACTGCAGAGGAGGAAGGGGTGCGCTGGGTTGTGGAACAGCTGTTTTTGTAATGCCAGATTGCAGGCGTTAACACACCGTTCACCCTTTGCAACCTTTTATTTAGTATAATGAATGCCAGTATACTTTTTACAACAACCAATCAAGCCAAAGCAACAGCTTGCATGGCAGGAAGGCGGCAGCATGAGCAAGTGGATTGAAGTGCATAAAAAATCGGTTCTGCCCTGGTATCTGGCGAGTGCGGTATGGCTGGTGGCTGCCTTGGTGCTGCCCATCTACAACCTGTGGGCCTTGCTGGCGGCGGCAGCAGTTACCCTGGCGGCCTTTGGGGCAGCCCGCAAATTCTGCCCGGATGTGGTGAGCCGCAAAGAAGTTCCCTTTATGACCGGGCGGGAGGATGTGGATGCCATGCTGGCCCTCATCGACCAAAAGCGCATTCAGCTTCAGCAGCTGAACCACCGCATTCAGGACCCGGAACTCAGCGCAGCCATGGACCGGATGGAGGCTGCCAGCCAGGGGATTTTGCAGGAGGTGGAACAGCACCCAGAAAAAGCCGCCCAGGTGCGGCGGTTTGCCAACTACTACCTTCAGGACGCAGTGAAGGTGCTTACCTTGTACGCAGAACTGGACGAAAAGGGAGTACGGGGCGAACATTCCCAGCAGGTGCGCCAGCAGGTGGCCCGCAATGCCCAGGCCATTGCCACGGCCTTTGAAAACCAGCTGGATGGTTTGTTTGCCCAGGATGTGCTGGACATCAGCACCGATTTGGAGGTGCTCAACGGCATCTTGAAGGGGCAGGGTCTGCTGCAAGACCAGTGAACGCAAGCTTTTAAAGGGCAGAGGTAACCCAGCACCTGCCCGGAAAGGAACGAGCCAATCATGGATGAAAAGAATACCGGTTTCGATTTGGAAGCCTTTGAGTCGGTACAGGCTCCCAGCCTGACGCTGGACCTGGGACAGGAAGAAGAAACAAAGCAGGAGCAGCCGCAGCCCGCCGCAGCCCCTGACCCGCTGGCTGAGGAGGAAGCAAAGCTCAGCCCAGAGGAACAAAAGATGGTGCAGGAATTTGCAGAAAAAATTGATGTGACCAACAGTCAGGTGATTCTGCAATATGGCTCCAGCGCACAAAAAAAGGTAAGCGATTTTAGCGAAGCTGCCCTGGCCAAGGTCTCCACCAAGGACCTGGGCCAGGTGGGCGAAATGCTCACCAGCCTGGTGGGCGAGCTGAAAAACTTTGATGCAGAGGAAGAAAGCAAGGGCATTTTTGGCTTTTTTAAGCGCACCGGCAACACGCTGGACAACATGAAGGCCAAGTATGCCAAGGCCGAAACCAATGTGGAACGCATTGAAGGAATGCTGGAAAATCATCAGGTGCAGCTTATGAAGGATATTGCCCTGATGGATAAAATGTACCAGATGAACATGGCCTACTTTAAGGAGCTGACCATGTACATTCTGGCCGGCAAAAAGAAGCTGGCCCAGGTGCGCAGCGGCCAGCTGGCCCAGGCCATGGAAAAGGCCCGCACCAGCGGCCTGCCGGAGGATGCCCAGGCCGCCCGTGATTTGGCGGATATGTGCGACCGGTTTGAAAAAAAGCTGTACGATTTGCAGCTTACCCGCAACATTTCCATGCAGATGGGCCCTCAGATTCGGCTTTTGCAAAACAACGACACCGCCATGGTGGAAAAAATCCAAACCAGCATTGTGAACACCATTCCTTTGTGGAAAAACCAGATGGTGCTGGCTTTGGGGCTGGCCCATTCCCGCCAGGCCATCGACGCACAGCGGGCAGTGAGCGATATGACCAACGAGCTGCTTAAAAGGAATGCGGCGGCCCTCAAGCAGGGCACCATTGATACCGCACGGGAGGCCGAGCGGGGCATTGTGGACCTGGAAACCCTGCAGCAGACCAATAAGAGCCTGATTGAAACGCTGGACGAACTGGCAAAAATCCAGTCCGAAGGCAAGCAGAAGCGTGCTGCGGCAGAGCAGGAACTGAGCCGCATTGAAAACGAGCTGAAACACAAACTGATGGAGCTGAACCAGAAATGAAACAACTTGCAGTGCTGGAGCAAAAACTCCCCGCATTTTGGAAACAGGCCGCAGCAGGCCCGCTGACCCTGGCCCTTTTGGTGCTGGTGGGGCTGTTTGGCATTGGCGGCACCAAACTTGCAGTTTACCGCCAACAGGTGGTAAGCAGCTTTTCGGCCGGCGAAAAAAGCATGGCCGGCGATTTGAATGAGCGTGTGGGTGCAGCTGCCAATGTGGTAACTGTGGCCCAGCAGCTGCAAAACCTGGATGGCCAATTGCTGGAGCAGGCCCGGCAGGCGGTGCAGGCGTTTGAACAGGCCCAGGGCCCGGCGGCCCTTTACAAGGCAGACCAGCAGCTGGAAGCGGCGATTGAAACGCTGTACCAGCAGGCCAAAGCCCAGGCCCAGCAAAAACAGGCGGAGCTATTGAGTGAGCAGTATATGGAATTCAAGAGCCGCGGCACCATCCTGCGCAATGGGGAGTACAACCGTACAGCCCAGGCATTCAACCAGACCCTGAACCAGTTCCCGGCCAATCTGCTGGGGGCAGTTTGGGGCCTTGACCAAGCGGAGTATTTTGCATGAAGCAGATAGGCAAAACCCTGGCAGCATTTGTGCTGGCGGCAGCAGTGCTCACCAGTAGTGTGTGGGCGGCTTCGGTGCCCCAGGCACCCACCAACAGCTGGGTGCTGGATGAGGCCCAGGTGCTTTCGGAGGAAACCGAAAAGCAGGTAAACGAGTATACCCGGCAGCTGAAACAGGCAAGCGGTGCCGAGATTGGGGTGCTTACGGTGGATTTTACCGGCACCCAGTCCATCGATGACTATGCCTACCAGGTGTTCAATGCCTGGAAAATTGGCGATAAAAGCAAGGAAAACGGCGTTTTGTTTTTGTTGGTCATTGGGGACGAAAACTACTACTGCACCCTGGGTACCGGGCTGGAAGGGGAAATCACCTACAGCAAGCTGAAACGGATGCTCAACAACTATGCGGAGCCGGGATTTGCCAAGGGGGACTATGACCAGGCAGTGCAGGAGTTCACCCAGGCGATGTACAACGAACTTTGCTCTCTGTACAACATTCAGCCGGGAGCCAGCCAGCAAACCCAGCCCACAAAACAAAACGATAACGACGCAGGCATCCTGCTGATACTGGCAGTACTCATTGTGCTGGCAGTTTTGCTGCTGGGCTCTGGCGGCGGTTACGGCGGTTCCGGCGGCGGTGGCCGCAGAAGCCGGAATGTGGTGTTCTGGCCCATTTTTATGGGTGGATTTGGAGGACCCTATCACCGCAGACGGCCGCCCTTTGGCGGTGGCTTTGGCCCTGGTTTTGGCCCCGGGCCGGGATTTGGCCCAGGCCCCGGCGGCTTTGGGGGTGGTTTTGGTTCTGGCCGGGGCGGTTTTGGTGGCTCCGGTGGTTCCGGTGGCTTTGGCGGCTTTGGCGGCGGTGGCTCCCGAGGCGGCGGTGCCGGACGGGGTTGATACCGTGAAAACTTTTTGATATAATCATAACGAAATCTTTTTTGATATAATCAAATTTATGCAAAGCAGAGACATCGGTGAAAGTAAACATGGGACGGCAGCCACCAACTGGCTGCCGTCCCTCTTGCAGATAAGTCCCACTTGAACGATGTAGAGAGAGGGTTATGAAGAACAGTGCATTTGAACAAGCAATTTCGGCTCAAACAATGATTGATATCATCAACACTGCACTGAACGGCGTGGATTATCGGCTGGTGAGCCACGGGCTTCGGGTGGCAATTATGAGCCACCAGATGCTGCTGAAGTTAGGCCAAAGGGATCCCCAATATTTGCAGGATGCCTTTATTACAGCCCTGCTCCACGATGTGGGAGCCTATAAAACCGATGATATTGATCAGATGGTGGCCTTTGAAAGCGGCAATATCTGGAACCACTCTCTGTATGGATATCTATTTTTGCGCAAGTTTTTTCCCCTTAGCAAATTTGCAGAAGCGGTGCTCTATCACCATCTGGATTTTTGCTATATGAATTCCATTGAACCAGGGCTTCGCAGGCTGGCACAGGTGATTCATCTCTGCGACCGGGTGGATGTGTACAATGAAAATAACTATAGACCGGAGCGACTGCCGGCCTTGTTACGCAAGGAAGCGGGCAGACAGTTTGATCCGGAACTGGTGGAGCTGTTTTTGCAGCTGGATGAGCAGTGCCGTTTTATCACCCTGCCCTTTGAAAAGTGGAAAGCCGATTACCAGGAGATTGCCCTCTGGATTGATAGAGACAAAATGCAGCGCTACCTGGAAATGGTGGTGTTTGCCATTGACTTTAAAAGCTCGTTTACCGTAACCCACAGCGTTACCACCCGGACGATTTCCACAGAGTTAGCCAAACTTTGGGGGATGGATGAGCAGACGATTTACGATATTTGGATTGGCTCTTTGCTGCACGATGTGGGCAAGCTGTATGTGGAAACTGCCATTGTGGAGGCACCCGGGCGGCTTACACCCGAAGAAATGGAGCAGATGCGCCAGCATGTGGATGGAACCCGTGAGGTGCTGGAGGGCCGTATCTCGGAAAGCATTCTGGAAATTGCCTGCCGCCATCACGAAAAACTCAACGGCACCGGCTATCCCCGCAAACTATCTGCTCCGGATTTAACCATTCCCCAACGCATTGTTTGCGTGGCAGACATTGCCAGTGCACTGTCCTGCGCCCGCAGCTACAAGCCTGCCTTTGGCAAAGAGAAGGTGCTGGGCATTTTGTGGGAGATGGTACAGGCTGGTGAACTGGACGAGCGTGTGGTGCAGTTGCTGGAGATAAAGTACGATGCCATTCAGGAAAAGGTGGCGCAGGCTGCCCATGGAGTGCAGCAAATTTACGATAAGCTGCAGCATTCTTACAAGCAGCTGCAAACCCGGCGCAGCCAGCTGACCATGGAACAGTGGGTGGCCCTGCTGGAGGATTACAGCCACCAGAGGCCTGAGATACTGGAACAGACAGTACAGCACTGGAAGTGAAATTTTACAAAAACAGCCCCCAGCCCATTATGGGCTGGGGGCTGTTTGCTGCACGGAGGAACAAAAATGGCGGAGCCGCTGCTGGGGATTATTTTTCCAGAGCAGAGCCCCGGGCAGAAAATTCACACCCGCAGTAATCCTGCCGGTAAAGGCCATATTCCTGCGAAAGCTCCAGGCTGCGCTTATGGCCTTCCCGCCGTTTGAACTCGTTGGGCAGGTGACGCACGCCATACTTTTGTTCCAGCTGGCGGCCCAGCTGGTTGATTTTTTCCGCATCCTTGCGGGGGCTGATGGACAGGGTGGTACAAAACCAGTCGTACCCATGCTGGGCGGCGTACTGGGCTGCCCGTTCCATCCGCAGCTGGTAGCACACGGTGCACCGGTCGCCCCGTTCGGGGCAGTTTTCCAGCCCCTGTACCGCCGTATAGTACTCCTGGGGGTTGTAATTGTCCTCCACCAGCTGGATGCCTGGCAGGTTGGCCTGCTCCACAAAGTGGCGCAGCTCGCCTGCCCGGCGGTGGTATTCCTGGGCGGGCCAGATGTTGGGATTGTAGTACAAAATGGTAATATCAAAATACCCACTGAGCAGCTCCAAAACGGCACTGGAGCAGGGGGCACAGCAGGCGTGCAGCAGCAGCCGGGGGCGGCTGTCGCCCAAGCCTTGCAGCACCTGTTCCATCAGCTTGGGGTAGTTTACACGGTTTGCCATGGGCGTTCTCCTTTCTTTGCCAGCTTATTGTAGCACAGATGGCCCGGTTTTGCCAGGCAGGTATCATTTTTGCAATTTGTTTATAGGCTTATCACTATTTGTCCACAATTTTACGGTATTCTATACTTGTAGCCCCAAGGGGATGGCGAAGGCCCCCCAAGCGAGGGATTTCTACCGGACGGGCAGGCCATGCTTTCGGCAGCCGATATAAGCTGCCGTGCCGCCTTACATCCGTTACTGGCGCCGGTAATGCCAGAGCCCACCCGCAAGCAGGGCTCTACCGGCTCAGACAACCAACCTCCTTTCTCCTCTTTTGGAAAAGTTTCCTATAATCGCTGTTGCAAAGGCAGTCTGGCCCTCAAAGGGCCGGGCTGTCTTTGCGTTTTGGGGCCAAATCTGGTACAATAAAAACAAATTGCTGTAAGGAGAACAAATCCATATGACCAACGAAAAAATTCAGCGCATCAACGAGCTGGCCAAAAAATCCCGCACCCCGGAGGGCTTGACTGCCGCCGAAAAGGAGGAGCAGGCAACCCTGCGCAGAGAGTACATCGACAGCATGAAGCTGAGCCTGCGCAGCCAGCTGGAAAATGCAGACTACATTGACGAAAACGGCGTGCGGCGGCCGGTGTCCGACTTGAAGCGCCACCGCAGCTGACCCCACCGGCCCAGGGGATAAGAAAACAGCTCCTGGGTCTATCTTTTTCACAAAAACTATGATACAATAAAGCGATAAATCAATAAAAGGAGGTGGGGCGGGTGACCCCGATTCTGGTAAAACTGTTTATCAAAAATCATGAGCAGGTGCAGGAGCCACAGGTGCGCACAGCCTATGGAAATCTGGCTGGCCTGGTGGGCATTTTGTGCAACCTGCTTTTGTTTTTAGGCAAATTTGTGGTAGGTACCCTGTTTGGAAGCATCGCCATTGCAGCGGATGCGGTAAACAACCTTTCCGATGCTTCTTCCAATATTGTAAGCCTGGTTGGATTTAAGCTGGCCTCCAAACCGGCGGACGAAGAACACCCCTATGGCCATGCCCGGTTTGAGTATCTGGCAGGGTTGGTGGTGGCGGTTATGGTGCTGGTGATTGGTTTTGAACTGGGCCAAACCAGCCTGGACCGTATTCTGCACCCAAAGCCGGTGGTGTTTAGCTGGCTTTCGGTGGCTGTATTGGCCTGTTCCATTGGGGTAAAGCTATGGATGGCCCGGTTTAATGCAACCTTGGGCAGGCTGATTGATTCGGCCGCCCTTAAAGCCACTGCGGCAGACAGCCGCAACGATGTGCTGAGCACCGGCGGCGTGTTGATTGCCAGTTTGCTGAGCCACTGGTTTCGGCTGGAGCTGGATGGCTGGATTGGCCTGGCAGTGGCCCTTTTTATTTTGTACAGCGGCATCGGCCTGATTCGGGATACCCTGGACCCGCTGCTGGGCCAGGCACCGGACCCAGAGCTGGTGCACAAAATACACGACCGCATTATGAGTTATCCCGGCGTATTGGGCACCCACGATTTGATTGTGCACGATTACGGCCCCGGCCGCCAGTTTGCCAGCGTTCATGTGGAGATGGCTGCCGAGGCGGATGTGATGGAAAGCCATGATGTGATTGATTCCATCGAGCACGATTTCTGGCAGCAGGATCGAATTCATGTGGTCATTCATTTTGACCCCATCATCACCACAGGCCATAAGGTGGGCGACACACGGGTTTGGCTGGCCCAGCTGGTGGCCGGCATTGACCCCCGGCTCACCATCCACGACCTGCGTATGGTGCCCGGCCCAACTCACACCAACCTGATTTTTGACTGTGCCATGCCACCCAGCATGGAGATGGAGGAAGGGGAGCTGAAAAAGCGCATCAATCAGGCGGTGCACGCCCAGCATCCCAGTTATTACTGCGTTATTACGGTGGACAAAAGCTTTGCAAGCATTCCCCGTTGAGCAAGGCAGTGTTGGCCCATTCACAGAAAGGCAGGGAAGATTTTATGGAATTTCGGTTTTCAAACAAGGTGCGCAATATGCGCCCCAGCATCATTCGGGAACTGCTCAAGCAGATGAGCGACCCCCAGCTGATTAGCTTTGCAGGGGGCAATCCGGCGGCAGACAGCTTTCCGCTGGAGGATATCCGCCGTTTTAGCCAGGAGCTGTTGCAGGAGGACCCGGTGGGAGTGCTGCAATATTCCGTGACCGAAGGCTATGGTCCCCTGCGTCAGGCTGCCAGAGACTATGCCAACCGCCAGTGGCCGGTGGTAAGCGAGCAAGACGAGATTCTGATTACCAGCGGCAGCCAGCAGATTATTGAATTTATGACCAAGCTGCTGTGCAACGAGGGGGATGTGATTGCGGTGGAGGAGCCGGCCTTTTTGGGGGCGTATAACTCCATGCGCAGCTTTGGGGCCACTCTTGCGCCGGTGCCCCTCACCCCGGACGGTGTGGATTTGCAGGCGCTGGAGCAGGTGTTCCGCACCCAGCAGCCCAAGTTTTTTTACTGCATTCCCAATTTCCAAAACCCCACCGGCTGGACTACCAGCCTGGAAAAGCGCAAAGCCATCTATGAGCTGGCGGTAAAGTACCAGGTGCCGGTGCTGGAGGATGACCCCTACGGTGCCCTGCGCATCAGCGGCCAGGCCCTGCCGCCCATCAAGCACTTTGATACCCAGGGGGCAGTGGTGTACGCCGCCAGCTTCAGCAAGGTGCTTTGCCCCGGTATGCGGCTGGCCTTCTGTGCCGCAGCCCCCCAGCTGCTGGACAAAATGGTGGTGGCAAAGCAGGGCAGCGATGTACACACCAACCTGTGGGCCCAGCGGGTGTGCCATAAAATCCTTACGGAAATCGACCTGGATGTTCATTTTGAGCGGCTGCAATCCATCTACCGGAACAAGGCCCAGTTTATGATGGAGTGTTTGGACCAAAAGCTGGCAGGGCGCATCCGATACCAAAAACCGGAGGGCGGTATGTTTTTGTGGGCTACTCTTCCCGAAGGGATGGACGGCCAGGACTTTGCCGCCCG
>CALWNE010000040.1 GCA_944382705.1 uncultured Allofournierella sp. | reverse complement strand
ATCAAATCCTCCCGATGGGTTTTGTGCAGCGCCTTCACCACCTTCGCTGCGTTGCGGGGTTCGTAGGACTGAAGCAATGCGCGCTGCAACGCCTTGCCTTCTGGATTCTTTTCCACAAAAACAGGCTTGAGGGTGTAGGGGTCCAGCCCGGTATAGAACATACAGGTGGACACCGTGCCGGGGGTGGGATAGAAGTCCTGCACCTGCTCTGGGCGGATATTATTTTTATACAGATACTCCGCCAAATAAACTGCATCTTCCAGGGTGCTTCCGGGATGGCTGCTCATCAGGTAGGGCACCAGATACTGCTTTTTGCCCACCTGCTTGGTCAGCTCGTAAAAACGCTTGGAAAACTTGTTATAAACCTCTACCGGCGGCTTGCCCATATATTTGAGGGTGTTGGGAGCACAGTGCTCCGGCGCTACCTTGAGCTGGCCGGATACATGATGCTCCACCAGTTCCTTAAAGAAGGTTTCGTCCTTATCCCAGGTAAGGTAATCGTAGCGAATGCCGCTGCGGATGAACACCTTTTTTACACCGGGCAGCTGTCGCAGACGGCGCAGCATGGTCAGGTATTCGGTATGGTCCAGAATTAAATGAGGACAAGGCCCAGGCGCCATGCATTTTTTGCCGCTCTGGCACATACCCTCGGTCATCTGCTTGGCACAGCTGGGCAGCCGGAAATTGGCTGTGGGTCCGCCTACATCATGGATGTAGCACTTAAACCCGGGCTGCTTGGTGAGCAGCTCTCCCTCGGCTACCACACTGTCCACACTACGGCTTGTAACACGGCGCCCCTGGTGCAGAGTAATGGCGCAGAAATTACAGCCGCCATAGCAGCCACGGTTGTGGATGATGGAATATTCCACCTCCTCGATGGCAGGTACACCGCCCAAAGCTTCGTAGCTGGGGTGGTAGGTACGGGTATATGGCAGCGATGCCACCCAGTCCAGCTCCCTGCGGGTGAGGGGCGTTGCAGGAGGATTCTGTACCAGATACCCTTTTTCCTGCTTTTGCACAATAGGCTGGCCGGTGACAGAGTCCTGGTTGTCCATCTGAATGCGGCAAGCCTTCGCATAGGCTACCTTATCTGTGCTCACCTTATGAAAACCGGCACATTCGATGTACTTGGTGGGCAGATGGGCAAAATCGGTGATGTAACAGGTACCTGCCACATCCTGAATCGAGCTTGCAGGCTCCCCTGCTGCCAACCGCCGAGCAATCTCGATGGTTTGATGTTCGCTCATGCCAAAACTCACCAGGTCTGCCCCAGAAGTTTCTACAATGCTGGGCAGGACCGTATCCAGCCAATAATCATAATGGGCAAAACGGCGCAAGCTGGCCTCCAGGCCACCAAGCACCACCGGCAAATCTGGATACGCCTGCTTTGCCAGCTGGGTGTAGACCGTGGCGCTGCGATCCGGCCGCTTTCCGGCCACACCACCAGGGGTATATTCATCCATCTTGCGGCGCACTTTGGCCACAGAGTAGTGGGCCACCATGCTATCCACATTGCCGCCGCCAATAAAAAAGCCATATTTGGGCTTGCCCAGCACCTTCATGCTTTCGCAGGTGGTATAGTCCGGCTGGCTGATGACGCCCACCTTATAGCCCTGAGACTCCAGCACCCGGCCAATGATGGCAGGGCCAAAGCTGGGATGGTCCACATAGGCATCGCCCATCACCAGCACAAAATCCAACTGCTCCCAACCACGCTGACGCATATCCTCCTGGCTGATGGGCAGAAACATTGTTCCTTGCTGCATTATTTCTCTCCTTTTGATTGGCCCAGCTTCAACCGCTGCCGCCGGGCTGACCGCAGAAGCAGCCTTCACCGGCCCTTCTGCTTGCTTGTACAGGGTACAATGCCCCCGAACGGCCCTTTATAGCCTTTCGGGGGCATTCAAATTGTACCAGATAACCGGGGGTACCGTCCACCCTTTTGCGGCACTTTGTTTTAATTACAGCAGCTCATCGGGAACCGGAGCAGGTGCATCGGTACGCATACACCGCTCAATCCATTGCTGGCGGTTAATCAGTACTTCCCGGGGCTTTGCTCCCTGGTATGGGCCAATAACACCCATCTGCTCCATCTCATCCATAATGCGGGCCGCACGGGCATAGCCCAATTTGCACTTGCGCTGCAACAGGCTGGTGGATGCCTGACCAGCTTCAATGACCACTTCCACGGCCTGCTCCAGTGCCGGATCCTTGTTATCCTCTTCGGAACCATCGCTGCCGCTGCCAGCTTTTTCTGGCAGTGCCTTCTTTTCCATCTCGGCAATCATGGCTTCGTCGTATTGGGCACCGCCGCCCTGCTTGATGAAATCCAACACACCGCTGATTTCTTCATCCTTCACATAAGTACCCTGGATTCGCAGGGGCTTGGATGCACCCACCGGCATAAAGAGCATATCGCCCATGCCCAGTAGTTTTTCGGCACCGCCTGCATCCAGAATGGTGCGGCTGTCCACCTGGCTGGATACAGCGAAGGCAATGCGGCTTGGAATGTTGGCTTTAATCAGACCGGTGATAACATCCACGCTGGGGCGCTGGGTTGCCACAATCAGGTGCATGCCTGCCGCACGGGCCTTTTGGGCAATACGGCAGATGTAGTCTTCCACTTCTTTGCCTGCAACCATCATCAAGTCCGCCAGCTCATCGATGATGATGGCAATGTAGGGCATCTTTTCCATGTCCTCCTGCTCGGCAGCCATTCGGTTGTAGCTTTTGATGTCACGCACATTGCGGGCAGCGAATTCGTGGTACCGCCGCTCCATCTCCGCCACCGCACTGCCAAGGGCACCCGCTGCCTTGCGGGGCTCGGTAACCACCGGCATAAGCAGATGGGGAATGCCGTTGTATTCGGCCAGTTCTACCACCTTGGGGTCAATAAGGATAAGTTTTACATCCTCCGGGCTGGCTTTATACAAAAAGCTGATGATGATGCTGTTAACGCAAACGGATTTACCACTGCCTGTGGAACCGGCAATCAGCAGATGGGGCATCTTGCACAGATCCGCTACCTGAGAGTTGCCTGCAATGTCCTTACCCAGTGCCAGCGTCAAGGGTGATGCGCTTCGGGTATAAGCCTGGGATTCAAAAATCCCCCGAATGCCCACCGGGCTGGATTTGCGGTTGGGCACCTCTACGCCCACCGCTGGCTTGCCAGGAATGGGTGCTTCAATACGCACCCCTGCCGCCGCCAGATTGAGGGCGATGTCATCGGCCAGGCCGGTGATACGGCTGATTTTTACACCTGCTTGAGGCTGGAGCTCGTAGCGAGTGACCGAGGGGCCACGGCAGATGTCCAGCACACGGGTTTTAACACCAAAACTATCCAGTGTGCCCACCAAAATCTCCGCATTCTTTTTCATTTCCTCCTCCACACCGGGGTCTTCGGTGTTTACGGATTTTTCAAACAAATCCAGAGGAGGATACTGGTAGGCTGGCGGCTGCTGAAGCTCCTGCGGCTGTTCTGGTTTTGTTTCAGCCGCAGCAGGATTCAGGGGCTGGAGTGCCTCCTGTGCTGCTGTCTGCCCCGGCACCATGGCTTTTTGCACCAAATCATCCAGGTTGTTGTCCAAAGGCACCGGCTCGTCCAGCATAAAGGGCGGCTCGTCCTCTTGCGGCTGTGCATCATGAAAGCTCATTTCCATGGCTACACCCTCCGGCTTGGGGTAAGGCTCAAATCCCAATTCTTCCTGGGCAGACTCCTCCTCAAACAGCTGGGTAGCAAACTCGCTGCTTTCTTCTGCCGGGGGATACATTCCAAAGGTGCCGCCGGGGCCGTAGACCGGCTCCTCCGGCTGGGTAATTTCGGGGTCTGGCCCTAAATCAATGTCCACCTGGGCTGGGCGGCGACGGAACCGGCTGGCAAAGGCTGCGTGAGGATCTTGCCGAACGGGTTCTTCCTCCCATTCCTCCGGCTCATATTCCTGTACGCTGCGCCGGGCAGGCTGACGCACCACCGGCTGGCGGCGGGCCTGCTCTGCTTCCCATTCCTCCCGCTGGATGCGGGCGGCCTCCCGGTCCTGCTGCCAGTCCTGAATATGTCCTTCGGCAGCTTGCCACAAATCACCCGGAGTAATACCGAAGTACCACATAAGCATCGCCACCAAGAACACCAGCAGAAGGATGTTTGCAGCAGGATGACCGCAAAGGGCCAGCAAGGTTCCCCCCACAATACCGCCTATTAGGCCGCCACCCATTAGGGACTGGCCGTTTTCGTACAGTAACACCACTGCACGGCCAAAGCTGATATCCACCAGGTCAATGGTAGAAAAGACCACGGATGTACCGCACAAAATCATCATAAGTAATAGTGATTTTGCAAGCCTGTTCCAGATTGGCCTGCCAAGTGCCACCAACACGGCCAGATGCAGCATGAGCGGCCCCAGCAGATACATACTGAACCCAAACACGCCAAACAAAACACTGCGCAGCCAAGCCCATGCGGACTGGCCCTCTACAAAGCCCATTGTTATAAACACAGCTCCCAAGCCAAACAGCAGAATACTCCAGCTTTGGGCTAAATCCGGCTGAGGGCGCTTGCTGCGCCCTGCTGCCGATTTGCCGCTGCGGCTGGAACTGCCGGAACGGGCTGTGGTTTTCTTTTTTTGTGCCATAGCTAACCTACCCTTACTAACAAATTTACACAGAAAGGCGGGGCCAGCCTCCAGGTGAGGCCAGCCAGCTGCCCGAATGGATGGAACAGGGTGCAACTCCATCTCATACCGGAATTGCACCCATATGTTGTTCTATTATAGCACAAAACCAATGGTTGTAAAAGTCTATTCCTGCAGAGCCGGGGGCTGCTGGGCTTCGATTTCCCGGTACAGATACTCCAAAGCATCCGCCAAGCCGCCCAGCTGGTCAATAAGGCCCTCCTCCACGGCCCGTGGGCCTTCCAGCACCGTGCCCACATCCATTACCAGCTCGCCGGTGTGCATCATCAGCTCCACAAAGCGTTCCTTGGAAATTTTGGAATGACTTTCAACAAAACCGGCAATTCGCTCCTGCATCTGCTCAAAATAACGCATGGTCTGGGGAACACCCAGTACCAAGCCGGAGTGACGCACCGGGTGGATGGTCATGGTGGCAGTTGGCACAATAAAGCTTCGCTGAGCACTTACCGCCAGAGGAATACCGATGGAATGCCCGCCCCCCAGCACCAGCGTGGCACTGGGTTTGCCCACACCACTGATAAGTTCTGCCAGTGCCAGACCAGCTTCCACATCCCCGCCCACTGTGTTGAGAATCACCAGCAGCCCCTGGATGGCCGGATCCTCCTGAATGGCTACCAGTTGGGGAATGACATGCTCGTATTTGGTTACCTTTTGCCCCTGCCCGGCTTCCACATGGCCTTCGATAAGGCCCACCACCGTGAGGCAATGGATTGAGTGCTGCCCCTTTGTTTTGATAATCGAGCCGGTTTGCATCATGTAATCCTGCTCCATTTTTTCCTGCTCTATCTGGGCATCGGTGGGCTGCGGCTGATTTTGTGCCATAAACTTCCTCTCCTTTACTGCTTTTTTAACAGTTTGCCCTCCAGAAGCCTGGCTATGCACCAAAATTTCGGCTATTCTCTATTTGACAAATACAACAGATTTCCGCTATTATAAATATGAAAAAGCAATTTCAAACCGGGTGCCTTCCTCATTTGTGCCTTGGCTGTTCGGCCAGGCTGGATGTTTTGAAGTTTTTCCCGCTTGTTAGAGGCTGGGCTAATAGGGTCCGGCTCGTTTTACTTTCAACTCGGAGATGGTGATTTAACTATGAACAACGCACAGGGCAAAGTTTCTCTACCCGTAATCAAACGACTTCCCAAGTACTACCGTTACATTCGCCAGATGCAGCTGAACGGTGTAACCAAGGTTTCTTCCAGTGAGCTGGCCCGCATGATGGGCACCACTGCCAGCCAGGTACGCCAGGATTTCAACTGCTTTGGCGGGTTTGGCCAGCAGGGCATTGGCTACAATGTGGATGTTCTTATGCATGAGATTGGCCGGCTGCTGTTTGGCGATGGCGAAAAGCTGCCCACCATTTTAATTGGCGCAGGCCGTTTGGGCACCGCTGTTTCCCGCTTTCTGACCACAGACACCAACGGTTATCATCTGCTGGCTGTATTTGACTGCCAGCAGGAACTGGTGGGCAAAAATCTGGACGGCATTCCCATCCACCATATCAATGAGCTGGAGGAGTTCTGCCGCCAGCATCAGCCGGTGGTGGCTGTGCTTTGTCTGCCTCGGGAAGGCGCAAAAGAGGTTTCTGGCCGGTTGGTGGAGCTGGGCATCAAGGGCTTTTGGAACTTCAGCCACTACGATCTGTCTATCCCCTATCCGGATGTTACCGTGGAAAATGCCCACCTGGGTGACAGCCTGATGAGCCTGGGCTACCGCCTGCGCAACACCTGATTGCTCCCAGAGGATTTCGCCCATGGCTAAATTGTATTTTCGATACGGTGCAATGAACAGCGGCAAAAGCACCGCCCTGATGCAGGTTGCCCATAACTACGAGGAACGGGGCATGCAGGTGTTGGTTATTAAACCCAGTGTGGATACCAAAGGCGGCGATAAATTGGTAAGCCGCCTGGGCGTAACCCGCATGGTGGATATTGTGGCCACCCCTACCCTGGATTTGTTTGAAATGGTGCAGGAACTTATCACCCGCACTGCGGCTCCGGCCTGTATTCTCACCGATGAAAGCCAGTTTTTTACCCCTGTCCAGGTGGAACAGCTGCTGGCAATTACCGTAGAGCTGAATATCCCTGTCATTGCCTATGGCCTTCGTACCGACTTTTTGCTTCAGGGTTTTCCCGGTTCTACCCGCCTGCTGGAGCTGGCCCACGCCATTGAGGAGATGAAAACCATCTGCACCTGTGGCCGTAAAGCCACCTTTAACGGGCGTAAAATCAACGGGGAATTTGTGTTTGAAGGAGCCCAGGTGGTGATTGACGAAGGCAAACACAGCGTGGAATACCAAAGCCTTTGTCCCCAGTGCTACTTCGCTGCCCGCAAGGCCTTTTTGCAGCGGCAGACATAGGCTTGATGAACAGCTTGCAATGCACCTAACTGCATAGTAAACAACAACACCCCGATGCAATGCATCGGGGTGTTTGATTTTACAAGTATGGCTCACCTCAACAAAGGATGGCCCTTGCCCTGCATTACTGCTTTTGCTCCTTCTGAGCCAGAGCTTCCTTCAGAGCATTGGCAATCTGGTCGGGGCAGGAGGTGGAACGAGGGCCGCAGGTGCCGCCTTCCATACGGCGGATAGCCTCCTCGGCAGGCATACCCTGCAACAGCTTGCAGATGCCTTTCAGATTGCCGTCGCAGCCGCCTACGACGGTGACCTCCTGAATAATGCCGCTCTCACTAAGGGTCACGGTGGTGCTGCGAGAGCACACTCCTTTGTTTTGATAGGTGTAAGTCATGGTTGTATCTCCTTGCTAATTCCTGACATCGAAGCCGATGTGCAAATATTCCATCGCCCTTTGCTGTATACTCTTTTAAAAACGAGCATAGCCGGGCGTTATGGCATTAACATCCCTTGCGTTTTTGTGCAAGAGCTTCCAGACAAAGAATCTCCTGGCTGGCCGTGGTACACATTCCCAAAGGCCGTGGCCTGCCAGTGTTTTGGCCGTGAAAATCACTGCCTCCGGTTACAATCAAATCATACTCTTTTGCAAGCTTATAAAGCTGCTCTTTATCCTGCGGGGTATTGCGGGGATGCTCGATTTCAACTCCATCAATTTTGCCCGCCTTCACCAGTTCGGTTACCAGCTCCATGCTGTCATACACACTAGGGTGCGCAAACACCACCACACCTCTGGCCTTGCGAGCTACCTCTAACACCTGTTCTACCGTTTGGTAAGGCGGGTCATGCAGTATCTTACCGCCGGGAGTGCCGAACAACTCCTGGTAGGTTTGTTTATAAATGCCATCTGCCAGGCCGTACTGCACCAGCAGCTGCATTACGGTAGACTTGTACAGCACACCGCTGTCCGCCAGATAAGGGCGCAGGTCTTCCGCTTTAAATTGGGGCAGCATTGCTTCCAACTGCTGCACACTTTTGTTCACCGCTTCGTTTCGGCGGCGTCCCATAAGGGTGCAATGCTCCCGCAAATCGGGAGAGTTCATGTCCGGCCAGTAACAGAGCAGGTGTACCCGGCGCTGCCGCTGAAAATCAAAGGCAGTCAGCTCGGTGGCTGGAATCAGGCGAACACCTTCTCTGAGAATGTTGTCGTAGCCAAACTTTACCGACTCCATGGAGTCGTGATCCGAGACAGCCAGATGGCTCAAACCAGCGCGGGCTGCCAGCAGCGGCAGCACAGCTGCCTGAAGCGAACCGTCCGAAAATGTGGTATGGGTGTGCAAATCTCCTGCCACAAGCACTGCCCCCCTTCTGCCTTGTAAGTTTCTGAAATACAGTTTGCGTAAAAAACGAAGCAACGCAGCTATTCGGCATCAACACGCATCAATGCCCAAACAACTTCCTTATGCTTATAAGGCTTATTATATCACATTTTTTGCACTGCGCAATGCACTGGCAGTGATTTTTGGGGAATTTTGTCCTTTTTAGGGTCTGTCTGCGGTGTTCCTGTGGCCTGTGAAAACAAGTAAATCGTTTGCATAATAAAAACAAAACGGCTAACTGGGCCGCAAAACTCAGTTAGCCGTTTTTTATATTGGTAATTTTTAGCGCCCCCGCACACAATTCAGACCCACAGGCTCAGGGGAGCTTAGGATGATTCAATCCTCCATATAAAGCTGCTGCACCATGTCCTCCAGCAAATCCAGCTGGTGCACCGCTTCCACCTGGGGGCTGTTCAGCAACTGGGCCATCTGGCACACCTGCTGCCGATGAGGACTAATGGCAGAAAACTGCATTCCACAGTGGGTACTAAGGCCATACATCATTACCTCCTGCCCTGCTGTATCCAGCATAATTTCCTGCGTCACCTGAAATGTCATCAAAAAAATCCTTCCTCTCTTTTAGTACCAGCAGGCAATTTCGCCCTATTGCTTGTTGCTGCCCCTACTTTGCACGATGTTCATCCTGGAACCAGTATACCTTTTTAGCCTTGACAGGTCTTGTCGAATTTTTTGTTCAAATTCCATTTTATGGAAATTTCAGCCAACCTTGACTTTCGTCTGTTTGGTTCAATCTGTTTTAGCACCCTATATTTACCATTTTAAATTGTAAAAAAGCTGCGCTCTTTTGTGCCAAAGAACCAAGCCAAAAGAGCGCAGCAATGCCGCTAACCTTTAGTGTTGCTTGTAGTAGTTAATCAGGCAGCCATCCAGCAGAATCTGCCGCTCTGCCTGAGTAAGAGGAGCCATGTGCAATACAAAGGGCAGAACGCTGCCCTCTTTTACCACATAGGCAGGGATTTGATTTAAATCGCCTTCCAGCGCCTTGCGAATCTGAGGAACCAGAATGGTGTCTCCCAGGGCAAAGGGTACGGGACCATCCAGCTGGAAGGGCAGCATGCCCCAGTTAATCAGATTGGAGCGGTACCGCTTGGTAGCATACTCCTGCACGATATTGGCGCCTGCCCCCAGAACACGCTGGCAGCTGGCCGCCTGCTCCCGTGCGGAACCATCACCGGGCTTTACTGCATAAATTGTGGATGCAATACCCACCTGCTGCCAGGTAAGTTCTTCGCAGCCCGGAACCTGCCGAAGCTGCTCCAGCAGCCGGTCATCGGCCTGGCCTTTGGCACGGGCCTGCTCCTTGGCCTGTACTGCTTTGGCCCGGCCCACATAGGCGGGGTCTTTACGGCTGAGGGTAAACTCTGCCAAGCCCAGCGGGTTGGAACGGTAGGAGCTGGTTTCGCCGCTGGGAATCAGTTCATCGGTAGTGGTTACAGGGTCGGTAATAAAGCTGGCAACCTCCAGCACCAGGTTCTCCGGCAGAGGCTGGATTTCAGGCCAGTCCTTGATGTTGGGACCCAGGCGCAGTGCCTCCTGGCTATCGCCCTTGCCGTAACCGGCGTACACACGGCTGCGGTAGCTGGAATCATCAAAGCTGTACTCCGGAATATGGGGAGTATACTCAATGTCCGTTGCAGGGGTCAGAATGCCGCCGTTACGGGTGGTAGCTGCAATAGAGCGGGCATCCATCAGGGCCACTCCTGCAATCTGGCCGCTGCCCGGCTTGGAACCTTCCCGGCTGGGGAAGTTACGGGTGGTGTGACGGATGCTCAGCGAACCATTGGCCGGCACATCACCTGCACCGAAGCAGGGACCACAGAAAGCAGTGCGGATGGTAGCACCACTGGCCATAAGGGTGGTGAGTGCACCGTTGCGGGTGAGGGCCATCATGGTGGGCTGGCTGCTGGGGTAAACGCTGAGGGCATACTCCCCGTTGCCGCCGGTGTGGCCTTCCAAAATCTGTGCAGCTTCGCAGATGTTAGAGTACATACCGCCGGCACAGCCTGCAATAACGCCCTGGTCTACCCGAAGTTTGCCGTTTTCGATTTTGCTTACCAAATCCAGCGTTACCTTGCCATCCAGCAGGGCTTTGCAATCCTGCTCGGTCTTGTGCAGGATGTCCTCCAGATTTTCGTTCAATTCCTGAATGGTGTACACATTGGAGGGGTGCATGGGCAGGGCAATCATGGGCCGAATCTGCGACAAATCCACCTCCACCAGGCCATCATAGTAAGCCAGAGATGCAGGAGCCAGGAGCTTGTAGTCCTGCACACGGCCATGAATGGCCAGGTACTCCTTGGTGATTTCGTCGGTACACCAGATGCTGGAAAGGCAGGTGGTTTCGGTGGTCATTACATCAATGCCACTGCGGTACTCCAGCGGCAGGTTTGCGATGCCGGGGCCCACAAACTCCATGACCTTATTTTTCACATACCCATTCTTGAACACCGCACCGATGATGGCAAGCGCCACATCCTGAGGGCCAACGCCGGGCACAGGTGCCCCGGTCAGAGATACTGCCACCACACCCGGACAGGCCACATCGTAGGTTCGACCCAGCAGCTGTTTTGCCAGCTCGCCGCCGCCTTCACCAATGGCCATAGTTCCCAAAGCGCCGTAACGGGTATGACTGTCGGAGCCCAAAATCATTTTACCGCAGCCTGCATACATCTCACGCATATACTGGTGGATGACAGCCAGGTGCGGCGGTACAAAAATACCGCCATACTTTTTGGCCGCAGAAAGACCAAACAGATGGTCGTCCTCGTTGATGGTGCCGCCCACTGCACACAGACTGTTATGGCAGTTGGTAAGCACATAGGGCACCGGAAATTTTTCCAGACCGGAAGCCCGGGCTGTTTGGACAATGCCTACAAAGGTAATGTCATGGCTGGCCATGGCATCAAATTTCAGCTGGAGCGCCTGAGCATCTGCACTTTGGTTATGCGCCTGCAAAATCCCCCATGCAATGGTGCCGGTGTGCGCCTGCTGTTGCTGCTGCTCGTTAAAGCCCATTGCGCTGAGCTTGGCGGCTGCCTGCTCGTTTGCATGAATCCACTGGCCATTGGCGTAGTACACGCCGCCGGTGCTGCATCTTACCATCTGTAAAAAACCTCCTTCAAAGGCTTGCAGCCTCTCACCAGCTATTGCTGTGGAGCTGCAAGGATTGTTGGCTGCGCAGTGCACTTTGGCTTGCTAAATTGCTGCGCTGTTTGCATTATAGCACAAAATTTGCCCGTTAGGAACTGTGTAGCCTGTGTTTTTTTAAGTCTCACCTCTTTTTTATTCTTTACTGTGCTTATTGATCCAATGGCTTTTGTTCCCGCTTACCCAAACATCCGATCGTTTCCCCTTTAAAACCTGTGTTCGAAAGCCCCTTTTGTTGCCAATCCCCCCGACTTTTATTTTTTGCCGTTTTTCTCTTTTTTGTTTTATTTTTCAAATTTTACTTTGCGCGGCAGCACAAAACTTGTTATAGTAAGAGATATACCAACTGCTTAATTCCTTTAAGCTGAATGGTTTCTCTATTCCTTGCCATCATTTACAACAAAGGAGTTTTTGAGATGAATTTAAATCAAAACATTCATGGATTTGTTGTTCGCCGCAAGCAGCCCTTGCCGGAGCTGGAGGCCACTCTTTGGGAGATGGATCACCCTGGCAGCGGCGCCCGCCTGGTGTGGCTGGACCGGGCCGAAGAAAACAAGACCTTTGGCATTGCATTCCAAACTCAGCCCTGGGATGACACAGGCATTTTTCATATTTTGGAGCACTCGGTGCTGTGCGGCTCCCGCCGGTATCCAGTGAAGGAGCCCTTTGTGGAGCTATTAAAAAGCTCCATGAATACTTTTTTGAATGCGATTACCTTCCCGGATAAGACCTTTTATCCTGTTTCCAGCCGTAACCACCAGGATTTATTAAACCTGATGCGCATTTATATGGACGCTGTACTCCATCCCCTGCTGCACACAAAGCCGGAAATCTTTTACCAGGAGGGTTGGCACTACGAGGTAAGCCCGGAGGGCACTCTCAGCCGCAAGGGTGTTGTGTACAACGAGATGAAGGGTGCTTTCTCCTCACCGGACCGTCTGCTGCATTCCGCCATTCAGCGGGGTTTGTTCCCGGACACCTGCTATCGCTGGGTATCTGGCGGCCATCCAGATGCTATTCCCCACCTGACCTATCAGGAATTTGCTGCTGCCCACAAGCGGCTGTATCACCCATCCAACAGCTACCTGTTTTTGGATGGCGCCGTGCATCTGGAGGAAATTCTGGCCATTTTGGACCAGGAATTCCTCAGCGAATACCAGCCCATCCAGCCCCCAGCCCCCATTGCCATGCAAAAGCCGGTATCCGGCGGCTGCCAGACGCTGCCCTATGAGCTGAGCGCTCAGGAAGCTCTGGAGGGGCGCACCCGCCTGGGCGAGGGCTATGTAGCCTGCACCTTTGCAGACCGGGCAGACTTGATTGCCCTTACCGTGCTGGCAGATACCCTGTGTGGAGACAACCAGGCCCCCCTCAAACACAGCTTGCTGTCTGCTGGGTTAGCCAAGGATGTTGAGTTGAGCTTGCAGGACGGCATCCAGCAGCCCTGGATGCTGCTGGACATTAAGGATGTACACCAAGACCAGCAGCAGGCAGCTTTGGATGCGGCCCATAAGGCATTAAGAGATACCGCTGAACAGGGCCTGGATCAGGAGCGCATCCTCGCCTGCCTGGATAATCTGGAATTCCAGCTCCGTCAGCGGGATTACGGCAGCTATCCCCAGGGCATTGTGTTCGGTTTTCAGGTTCTGGAAAGCTGGCTGTACGGAGGCCAGCCGGAACTGCACCTGCTGGTGGGCGATATTTTTGAGCAGCTGCGTAAAAAATGCCGGGACGGTTATTTTGAACAGCTGATCCGCCGGGTCTTTTTGGAGCAGCCTCACAGCTACAAGGTTATTCTGGAGCCTTGCCATGGTTTAGGCCAGCAGCAGGCTCACCAGGAAGCCCAGGCTTTGCAAACGCTGTACCAGGGCTGGAGCACCGAACAAAAGCAGCAAGCTGAAACCTTGCAGAACCAAATCAACCTGTGGCAGAACACCCCGGATAACCCGGAGGATTTGGCCACCATTCCCCTGCTGAAGCTGGAGGAAATCGCCAGCCAGCCGCAGCAGCTGCCCACCGACTTGCTGGATTGCGAGGGTTTGCCGGTACTGTTCCACCAGCAAACCACCGGGGGCATTGCCCACCTGAACCTTTACTTTGCGGCGGATGACCTGACCGCTGCCGAGCTGCACGCCGCTTCGCTGCTGTGCGAGCTGGTCACCTGCCTGGATTTGGCCGATTGCCCGGTACCGGAACTGCAAAAGCGCATCCGTGCACAGCTGGGCTCTCTGAGGTGGGGCATCGAGCCCTACGGCCTGGCAAATCAGCCTGAGCGGTGCCGCACCTTCCTGTGCGTCTCTCTCAGCGTGCTGGAGGAAAAACTCCCCAAAGCTCTGGAACTGATGCAGCAGGTTATGCAGACCACCCAGTGGAATGACCCGGACAAAATCCGCGAGCTTGTATTCCAAAATCGCTCTGTACGGTTCCAGCAGCTGGCCATGAACGGCCACCGCTCTGCCCTCGACCGGGCCGCCAGCTCCTTTTCCGCAGAAAGCCTTGTGCGGGAACAGGCCGATGGTATCACTTACTACCAGTGGCTGAAGGCACTGACCGACGACTTTGACAGCCAGATTGCAGCTGTCATCCAGCAGATGGAACAGCTGGCAAGCCGCCTGTTTACCATTGGCCGTTTGACCCTGAGCGTTACCACCCACCAGAAGGACACTGCCCTGACAGCGGTAGCTCTGCTGCAAAAGCTGCTGCCCCAGGGCATCCACTGCCGCAGCCTGCCCCAGACCATTCATCCCATTGGCAAAGCCCTGCGGGAGGGTGTTGTAGTGCCCTCGGATGTGGCTTTTGCTGCTATGAGCGGTCCCTTTGCTCCTGCCCTGGAGGGACAGGCCCGGGTTATGGGCAACGCTGTTTCGCTGGCATACCTGTGGAATGCTGTGCGGGTACAGGGCGGTGCTTACGGCGCAGGTATGATGCTGCGCAACAATGGCATGGCAGGATTTTACTCCTACCGGGACCCCAGCGCTTTGCGCACTCTGGATTGTTACCGGCAGGCACCTGCTTTTGTGGAACAACTGGCACAGGCGGATGTAACCGGTTATATGATTGGCACAGTGGGAGACACCGATCCCCTGCTTACCCCCCGCATGAAGGGCAAAAATGCCGATGTGTTCCATTGGTGTGGGATAGACTGGCAGCAGCAATGCCAGATGCGCCAGCAGATTTTGGACACCGAGCCCAGCCAGCTGGCAAACCTGAAAACCGCAGTGGACAAACTTGTGGCGCAAGCCTCGGTTTGTGTGGTTGGTTCCCGTCAGCAGGTAGAGGAATGCGCCTCTCAGCTGGATTCCATCCTGGAACTATAAGTGCCCGCTGCATCTGCAAATTTATCTCCTTATAATTAAAAACCAGCCCCGCTTGTTTAACAGCAAGCAGGGCTGGTTTTTTATTAGGGTGCAGAAAGAGGCTATTTTCTGCACCAGATTTTTTATGATTGGCCTTAGGCTTATGGCGAAGGGCCCTCCGCCGCAAGGCAGGCAACGGCCTGGATGGCTTGTTCTATCTCCTGCATGGTATTAAACCAGGAAAAACTAAAGCGTACTGCCCCCTGCTGGGTGGTGCCCAATGCCTGGTGCAGCCGGGGGGCACAGTGAGCACCCGGCCGGGTAGCAATGCCATAGGTTTGCTCCAGTTCATCGGATACCAAGCCGGAATCATAATCCCACAGGTTCAGGCTTACAATCGCCGCACGGTTTTGCTGGGTAAAATCACCGTACACGGTTACCCCTGGCAGGGCAGAAACCCCCTGATAAAACCGCTCCATCAGCTGCCGTTCATACTGCCGGATGGTTTGCTGGCCGGTTTGCTGGATATAATCCAGAGCAGCGGAAAGACCAGCGATGCCGTGGCTGTTCAGGGTGCCTGCCTCCAGCCGGGTGGGGTAAGCGGCAGGCTGGGTAGTTTCGTAGGAATGGATGCCTGAACCGCCATACTTCCAGGGCTTTATCTCCACACCAGGCCGGATGCACAGGCCGCCTGTCCCCTGGGGTGCCAGCAAACCTTTGTGGCCAGTAAAACACACCACATCCAGCCCCATTTCCTCCATGTGAATGGGATGTACCCCAGCAGTTTGGGAGGCATCCACCACCAGCAGCAAGTTATGGGTACGGGCAATCCGCCCCAGGCGGTGCAAATCCATCAGGTCCCCTGTTAAATTAGAGGCATGGGTGCAGACAATGGCCTTTGTGTTGGGTTTCAGTAAGGCTTCAAATTGTGCATAATCCAATCGGCCCTGGCTGTCTGCCTGTACAAAACTCAATTCCACCCCATGGGCTGCTTGCAGCTGGTAAAGAGGCCGCAATACCGAGTTATGCTCCCAATCGGTGGTAATCACATGGTCCCCCGGTGCAAACAAGCCGAACAGTGCAATGTTCAGCGCTTCGGTTGAATTGGCCGTAAAAATCACATGGTCTGGCCGAGGACATCCCATTAGGCGGGCAATCTTCATTCTTGCATCGTATACCACCCGGGAAGCCCCCAGCGATGTGCCATGAGCGCCCCGGGCTGCGTTGCCCATGGTTTGCATGGCCTGCACCACTGCATCAACTACCACTTGGGGTTTTTGCAGTGTGGTTGCTGCGTTGTCCAGATAAATCATGAAGGCTCAAACTCCTTTCAGGCTATGTGCTACCAGCGCTGCACCAATCGCCCCCGCATACCGCCCATCCGAGCTTGCTTCCACTGCACAGCCCAGTGTTTGGGCCAGGCTTTGGCGCAGGTACTCAAATTGGCACAGTCCGCCCGTCATGCAAACGATACCGCCGGGCTGCTGCAATTTTTTTGCTTGTGCGCCTACCTTCTGCACAATGGAGTGAACAACGCCGTAGGCAATGTTTTCCCGCTGCTCCCCTTTGCCAATCAGACTGATAACCTCCGAAACAGCAAAAACGGTACACAGGGAACTAATGGTTACGCCGCTGCCTTGAGCCGCCAGTTCGCACAGTTCCTGGGGGCGCAAGCCTAAAGTATTGGCCATTACCTCCAAAAACCGGCCGGTCCCTGCGGAGCACTTATCGTTCATTAAAAAATCCGTTACGCTGCCTTGGGCCACCGTTATGATTTTTGTATCCTGGCCACCAATATCCACAATGGTTAGATCCTGCATTCCGTGGAGATAGCAGGCTCCCTTGGCATGGCAGGTAATCTCGGTGACGGATTTATTGGCAAACGGAACCGCTACCCGCCCATACCCGGTGGCCACCACCGCAGCCTGATTCAGCGCAAAGCTCTCCTGCTCCAGCGTTGTGCGAATGGCTTGTGCAGTGTCCACACTGCTCCACCCGGTGGGTTGTATCAGACGGTGAAGAATCTTGTTTTGTTCATCCATCACAATGGTTTTTGCGCAGGTAGAACCAATGTCAATGCCAATGTTGTACTTCATGGGCCACTCTCCCCTGTTGCTTCAATGGTATTTCTTTCTCAATTATCATACCATACTTAGCCGCAAACAAAAATTCAGGGAACCGATGAATCAGGTGTTTTTATCGGTTTTTTCGATAAATTGCAAGATTTCCTCTTAAATCAAGCCGGTGCTCTTTGTCTGTAAATCCGCTTGGTACAAGGTTTTTTCGTAACTTTTCTCAAACCAAGGCAGCCCTTTTGTTAAATCGACCATTTTATGCCTTTTGTTTTGTGGATTCTGTCAGTTCAAAATTTTGCAGGCTCATCCAGGTGTTTTATGCTTCTCTCCATCCTGCTTTTCTGGTACAATTTCACCTGTACTCTCGCCCGCTTGTTCAGCACTCTTGAAGGAGGAATATGGATTTGACGCACAATCGCTTACACCGGCTGGATGCCCTGCGGGGACTGGCTTTAATCAATATGATTGCATACCATTGTATGTGGGACCTGGTCTATCTGTTTGGGCTGGATGCTCCCTGGTACCGTTCTGCCGGCGCTCATGTATGGCAACAGGCCATCTGCTGCACTTTTATTGTTCTTTCGGGATTTTGCCAGCCTATGGGCCGTCGTTCGTTCAAGCGGGGTGCAGTGGTGTTTGGGGCTGGCGGGCTGCTGTCCTTGGTTACGCTGGCTGTTATGCCAAGCAACCGGGTAATTTTTGGCGTACTTACCTTCCTTGGCTCTGCCATGCTTTTGTTTACCCTTTTGGATCAATTGCTCCGGCGCTGTCCCGCCTCTGTGGGGTTGGCTATGTGTCTGGGGATGTTTTTGTTTACCCGGCAAATCAGCAGCGGCGTTTTGGGCTTTGGTCCGTTGGTCTTGTTGCAGCTACCCTCAACATTGTATCAAAACTGGTTCACCACCTATCTTGGTCTGCCCATGGCAAACTTTTTCTCCACCGATTACTTCCCCCTTATTCCCTGGGTGTTTTTGTTTGGCGCCGGGTATTATTTGAATTCTATATGCCAGCAGCATAGCTGGATGAGGTATTTGCGTGCCAGCACCTGCCCTGCTCTTGAATGGATTGGGCGCCATTCGCTTGTGATTTACCTGCTTCACCAACCGGTGGTGTATGGGGTTTTATCTGCTGTTTCCTTTATAAAGCAACTGTCTTGTCTGCCTTGTGTAAATTTTATATATGTTGCAGTGATACCCAACAAATGACAAGATGGTTATTCAGTTCAATTTGACCCGTGACGACCAAGATCCCGACGGTGGAAACAAAAAACGCACCACGCTGGAAAGCGTAGTGCGTAGTCTACTGGGCAGCGACCTGGACGGCGGAAACCTTGATAAATCAAGGCTTCCCGCCGGGTTCGACTGCGTTTCATTTGGTGGAGATGGCGGGAATCGAACCCGCGTCCGAAAAGAAGTCCACCAGAGTATCTCCGGGTGCAGTTTGTCTACAACATTCCCTTTGTGTCAGGCCGGCAAACAGGCCGACACATTGGTAGCTTCATAGATGCATGGCCGCCCGCAAAGCTTAAGGCTGCTCACGTTCAGTACCTAATCGATGCCCTGGCCCTGTTCGGTACTAAGACAGGCAGGACAGCCGCCTATAATTAGGCAGCGACAGCTAATTTATTGTTGTT
>CALWNE010000039.1 GCA_944382705.1 uncultured Allofournierella sp. | reverse complement strand
ACAAAGTTGTTTTGTTCGTTGATGGTATAAAGCAGCTGCATCATGGTAGATAGGCTTTCTGCGTCATTGACCGAAACTTTACTGCCCAGCAGAGATGCAAGGGTAATCATGGTTTGGAAATTTCCGTTGATTTGCGTTTCCACCAGGTTGCGGGCGGTTTGGGAGGTGGATTCGATTTTGTTAGTTGCCTCGCGTCGCTGCACTTCCACCGCATTCTTTGAAAAGATATTCAAAGATGCGCTCAAAGCAATGCACACTAAAAACACCAGAAAAAAGGAAATGGCAATCTGCCGTTTGGAACTTTTTTTCATTGCGTATAACTCCTGTAAAGCAGCCGGAACCGTTGGGCTGCCTTGTTGCCGGGCCTAATTTTTGAGGCCAATCGACAGTATTCAAAATATTCGGAGTAATTATACACGATGTAAGGAAAAAAGAAAAGGTTTTTTTTAAAACATAGCATAATTCTATGGTTTTTGCTGCCCCTGTGTGCCGCCGCAGACTGGATGAAGCAGGAGAGCGCCTTGTAACAGGCACTGTTTGCGTGTATAATGAACTCTGTATGAGCGTACCCGTTAGAGGGTCGAAAGGAGCGTAACAGCATGGAGCAGAAGGTTTTGGTGGGCAGCACCGGATTTGTGGGCAGTAATTTGCTGGCCACCGGGGCGTTTCAGCGGGCTTATCATTCGGTGGATGTGCACGAGGGGTTTGGGCAAACCAACGACCTGGTGGTGTATGCCGGTGTACCGGCAGCGATGTTTTTGGCAAACCAGGATCCTCAGGCGGATTTGGAGGTTATGAAAACCGCCAGAGAAAACATCCGCAGACTGGCTCCCAAAAAACTGGTGCTCATTTCCTCTGTTTGTGTGTTTGCCGACAGCCGGGGAAAAACCGAAGCAGACCAGCCCGAAAGCGGCCAGCTGCCCGCCTATGGCGCAAACCGCTTGCAGCTGGAGCAATGGGTGCGGCAGGACTGGCCGGACGCTTTGATTGTTCGGCTGCCGGCTTTGTATGGACCCGGCCTCAAAAAGAACTTTTTGTATGACCTGCACACCATCACCCCGGCTATGCTTCGGCCGCAGATTTACCAGGAGCTGGCGATCCAAAGCCCGCTGGTGGCGGCGGCTTATCATGATGCAGGCAACGGCTTTTATAAGCTGAACAACAGCCAGGCCCCGGCCCAGCTGAAAGCCTGGTTTGCGGCAGCGCCCTTTAATGCGCTGGCCTTTACCGACAGCCGCTCGGTCTACCAGTTTTACGACCTGCGCCGCCTTTGGAGCGATATTCAGCGGGCACTGGCGCTGGATTTGCGCTGCCTGCATCTGGCTACTGCCCCGGTGAGTGCTGCCCAGGTACACCAGGCAGTAACGGGCCGGCCCTTTGAGCAGCATCTGCCCGGCCAGCCCTTTGACTATGACCTGCGCACCCTGTACGCCAAGGAATTTGGCGGCCAGGATGGCTACTTGCAGGATGCACAGCAGGAACTGGCCAGCATTGCGGCCTTTATGAAAGGATGGACCGAATGAAACTTGCAGCCTCCAACATTGGCTGGGCCCAGCAGGACGATGCCGCCATCTGGCAGCGGCTGAAGGAACTGGGATTCACCGGCATTGAAATTGCCCCCACCCGGCTGGTGCCGGAACGGCCCTATAGCTGCCCGGCTGCCGCTGCGCTGTTTGCAGGGGTGATGCAGCAGCAGTACGGGCTGGAAATTCCCAGTATGCAAAGCATCTGGTATGGCCAGACCGGAAACATTTTTGATGCAGAGCAGGCCAGAGAGCTGGAAATCTACACCCTGCAGGCCATTGAATTTGCCGCCAGCTGCCGCTGCCGCAACCTGGTGTTCGGCTGCCCCCGTAACCGGAATATGCCCCAGGGAGCAGACCCCCAGCAGGGAGAGGACTTTTTAAAGCGCATTGCATGGGCGGCCTCCCAGCGGCAGGTGGTCATTGGTCTGGAGGCCAATCCTCCCCTTTATAATACCAATTATATTAATACCACCCAGCAGGCCTTCGAGCTGGCAAAACGCATCGACAGCCCCGGCCTGGGTGTTACGCTGGATATGGGAACCATGATTGCCAACGGGGAGCAGCCCCACAGCTTTGCAGGCTTTATGGACTATGTGAGCCATGTGCACATCAGCGAGCCGGGCCTTGCACCGATTCAGCCCCGGCCGGAGCACAAGGAGCTGGCCATGCTGCTGCGTGCGGTAGGCTACCAGGGCTATGTGTCGCTGGAAATCAAGACCACCGATTTTGATACCGTTTGCAAAAATCTGGACTATATGGCGGAGGTGTTTGGCGCATGATCCAGCAGGTAGAACAGCGTCCGGGCGTGCCGGCCTACACCAAGCAGGAATTTGCCTCCCGCAGCAGCAAGTACTGCCTGTTGATTCCCATCATCAACGAGGGAAACCGGATCCTCACCCAGCTGGCAAAGGGCCAGAAGGCTGGCATTCACCGTCTGTGCGATGTTATCCTGTGCGACGGCGGCTCCACAGACGGCAGCATGGAACCCAACCGGCTGGCTCAGCTGGGGGTGAACACCCTGCTCACCAAGCAGAGCGCTGGCAAGCAGGGGGCACAGCTGCGCATGGGCATTGCCTATGCACT
Organism: uncultured Allofournierella sp.; assembly: GCA_944382705.1. GTDB lineage: Bacteria > Bacillota > Clostridia > Oscillospirales > Ruminococcaceae > Allofournierella. Next base: position 25,399 of record CALWNE010000039.1, on the reverse strand, counting down.
GGAACGGGGCTACAAGGGGGTACTCACCATTGACGGCAACAACAAGGACTCCATCGAGAGCGTGCCCCTGTTTTTGCAAAAGCTGGAACAGGGCTATGATTTGGTACAGGGCAGCCGCTTTGTGCCGGGTGGACGAGCCATCAATACCCCTGTCAGCCGGTATTGGGCGGTGCGGTTGATTCATGCGCCGGTTATCAGCCTGGCAGCGGGCCAGTGGTTTACCGATACCACCAACGCCTACCGTGCGTACAGCAGGGAATACCTTACCCACCCGGCGGTGCAGCCCCTGCGGGACATCTTTGTGGGCTACGAACTGCTGGCTTACCTAAGCATCCGGGCTACCCAGCTGGGCTTAAAAGCCTGCGAGGTGCCGGTGGAGCGAGCCTACCCCAAAAACGAGCCCACCCCCACAAAAATCAAGGGGTTCCAGGGCAACTCCAATCTGCTTAAAATCCTCTTTGCCGCAGCAGCAGGGCGTTACAACCCCTGAATTGCACAGATGCCCGGCAGAGAGCTTTCAAAAAAGGAGCTTTACCATGGTTTACGATAAAATCATCGTGGGTGCCGGGCTGTACGGCTTGTACGCAGCCCATCGCTGCGGCAAACAGGGCCAGAAGGTGCTGGTTCTGGAACAGGATGAGGCCCCCTTTATGCGGGCAACCTACATCAACCAGGCACGGGTGCACATGGGGTACCACTACCCCCGCAGCTACTCCACCGCCATCAAAAGTGCCCGGTATTTTGAGCGCTTTTTGCAGGACTATGGCTTTTGCATCCACACACAGTTCGACCAGGTGTATGCCACCAGCGCCCATTTTTCCTGGACCAACGCCCAGGAGTTCCGCCGTTTTTGCAAGGCGGCAGATATTCGGTGTGACGAGGTGCCCACCAGCCGGTATTTTAAACCCGGCCAGTGCGATGGAGCGTTCCTGACCACCGAGTACACCTACGATGCCCAGATTTTAAAGGAGTATTTCCTAAGGGAGCTGGCAGCCATGCCCCAGGTAACCATGGCATTCAGGCGGCGTCCCCAGGAGGTGCGCCGGGCGGGTAGCGTGTGGCAGGTAAAGGCAGGGGACCTTACCGCCGAAGCTCCCTTTTTGCTGAATGCCACCTATGCCGGGGTGAACGAGCTGCACCAGATGCTGGGGTTTGAGCCCTTTAAAATCAAGTACGAGCTGTGCGAAATTATTTTGTGCCAGGTGGACCAGTCGTTGCAAGATACCGGCATTACCGTAATGGACGGGCCGTTTTTTTCCATCATGCCCTTTGGCAAAACCGGCCTGCACAGCCTTACAAGCGTTACCTTTACCCCCCATACCACCAGCTACGACAGCCTGGCAACCTTTGAATGCCAGGCCCGCAGCCAGGGCAGATGCCGGCCGGGAGTGCTGTACAACTGCAACGAGTGCCCCGCAAAGCCAGCCAGTGCCTGGCCCATGATGAGCCAGCTGGCCCGCAAGTACCTGAAAGAGGAGTACGGCTTTGCTTATGCAGGCAGTCTGTTCAGCATGAAACCTATCTTGAAGGCCAGCGAAATTGACGACTCCCGCCCCACCGTGGTGCGGCAGTACACCAGCGACCCGGCTTTTGTGAGCGTGCTGTCCGGTAAAATCAATACAGTTTACGATTTGGACGAGGTGTTGAGCCAATGAGCACACTGGAAATTAAGGAAAAGAATTTTGTGTCTGCCGTGGTCTACTTGCACAACGAGGCAGACCAGGCGGAGCCCTTTGTGGCAGCTCTGGCCCAGCAGCTGGAGAGCCATTTTGAACACTATGAAATTGTGGCAGTGAACGACGGCTGCACCGACCAGACGGTACAGCGGTTCAAACAGGCGGTGCAGCAGTGGAGCAATGCTCCCCTCACCATTTTGAACATGAGCCTGCACCACGGCCTGGAGCAGGCCATGAACGCCGGGCTGGATGCCGCCATTGGGGACTTTGTGTATGAGTTCGATCGTTTGCAGATGGCTTACGGCCCGCAGCTGATCTGGCAGGCATACCAGACTGCTCTGGAAGGGGTGGATGTGGTAACGGTAAGCCCCACCAGCCAGCAGCTTACCAGCCGGGCTTTTTATCAGATTTTCAACGCCTTCAGCAACAGTGCCTATCGGCTGGAGAGTGATGCATTCCGTCTGGTGAGCCGCCGGGCCATCAACCGGGTAAAGGCCATCAGCGAAAATCTCCACTACCGCAAGGCGGCCTATGCAGCCAGCGGCCTTGCCTGCAAAACCATCCATTTTGAGGGCCGAGCCCCCAAGCGCACCGGTGCCCGGCTGGACCAGGCGGTGGAAAGCCTGGCCCTCTACACCGATGCAGGCTACAAAATCAGCTTTGGTATCTCCTGCGCCATGGCGGTACTTACCCTGGCAGCCCTGGTTTACACGGTGCTGGTGTGGCTGCTGGGCGAGCCGGTTACCGGCTGGACTACCACCATGCTGGTGCTCAGCGGCGGCCTGGCGGGCCTGTTTGTGATTTTGACCATTGCAATCAAATACCTGAGCCTGCTGGTGGGGCTGGTGTTCCGCAAGCAGGACTACCTCATTGAAGGCATCGAAAAACTTCAGCGATGAGCCAAGGGGGAAGTGAAATGAAGCAAAAACTGAGGGCGCTGGCAAGCCGCCCCATAAGCGGCGGCGTCTTTTGGCTGCTGGTGGCAGCGGTGGTGCTGTGCAAGCTGGCCGTCAGCTATTTTCAGATGGTGTACATCTGGATTGGGGGCGCACCGGTGGACGATGAGCTGATGTTCCGGGCGGCTCAAAGCATCCGTGCAGGGGAGTGGCTGGGCCCATACGATTGGCTCACCCTCTCCAAACATATGTTCTTTGCGGTATGGCTTGCTTTGTGCAACTGGCTGCACCTGCCTTATCTGGCGGCAGGTCAGCTGCTGGCTTGCGGTGCAGCGCTGGCGGCCAGCCAGGCCCTTGCTCCGGTGCTTACCGGCCGCAAAGGGCGGCTGCTGGTGTTTGCGGCGCTGGCTTTCAGCCCGGCGATCACAGCGTCCTTCACCCTGCGGGTATACCGGGATAACATCTTTCCGGCCCTGTGTATGCTTTTTTTTGCGGGCCTGTGCGGCTATGCGCTGCGCTGCCGCCGCCCCCTGAAAGAGGGCTTGCCCTGGCTGGTGCTGGCGGGCGTTGGCCTGGCAACCGCCTGGCTTTGCCGGGAGGACGGTATGTGGCTGCTGCCCTTTGCTCTGGTAGGCACCCTTGTGCTGCTGGCAGTGGCTCTGGGGCACAAGTGCCCCTGGCCTGCCCGGCTGGCTCGCTGTCTGGTGTTGGCAGTGCCCTTTGTGGTGCTTGCTGGGGGCATTGGGGCATACAGCGCCATGAACTACCGATACTATGGGGTGTTCACGGTAAGCGATTTTTCCGCCGGCAGCTTTTCTGCCGCAGTGGGTGCCATGAACCGGGTGCAGGCCCAGGAATGGAAACCCCTGGTGAGCGTTCCCCAGCAGGTGCGCAGCCAGCTTTACCAGCAGGTGCCCCAGCTTCAGCCGCTGGAATACTGGCTGGAAGAAGATGAAGACCTGCAAAACAGCTACCGCAACCCCAAACTGGGGGATTACCAGGCAGGCAGTTTTTACTGGGCACTGCGCAAGGCCGCCTGGAAGGAGGGCGTTTACGACAGCGCCACCAAAGCCCAGGCATACTGGCAGCAGGTGGCCGATGCCATCAATGCCCTGTGCGACAGCGGTCAGCTGCCCGCAAATGGCCCCAAACGGGTGGGCACCACGCCGCCCATCCGTGCGGAGTACATTCTGCCCACCTTGCAGGAGGGGATAAAAAGCCTGTGGCATACCCTCACATTCCAGGACTGCCAGTCCTGGGAACAGGCCCGAAGCCTGGGCCAGCGGCAGGATTTGGAGGTTTGGGAGCAGTACCTGGGCCAGCGTGCCAACGATGCGGCGGTAGCCGGAGCGGACAGCCCCTATTACAGCCCCCTGCAAACCCTGTTGTTCCGGCTGCTGAGCGTTATTCAGCTGGTGTACAGCGTGGTGCTGCCCCTTGCCTTTTGCGCTGCTTTGGCAGGCCAGGTGCGCACCGGGCTTTGCCTGCTGCGCATGAAGGCAGAAAAGGGAATACCCCAGGGGCTGGCCCTGTACTGGACGCTGCTGCTGGGCTTGCTGGGCATGGCATTGCTGCGCTGCTTTATGATTGCCTTTATGGAGGTGGCCGCTTTCCAGATTGGCACCTATGTAATGTATCTTTCCACCGTGCACCCGCTGCTGCTGCTGTACAGTACAGCGGGCAACCTGACCTTTTGGAGGAACCATTTGTGGCAGAACTCTTGATTGTGGGGGCAGGTGCCGCCGGCTTAATGGCCGCAGGCGCTGCCCTGGAGCGGGGACACACCGTCACCCTGCTGGAACATACCGAAAAGCCGGGGCAGAAACTGCTCATTACCGGCAAGGGACGGTGCAATATTACCAACAACTGCGACGAAACCACCTTTTTGCAGAATGTGCGAACCAACCCCCGCTTTTTGTATTCTGCCCTGTACGCCTTTCCGCCGGCAAAGGCCATGGAGCTGTTTGAGCGGCTGGGTGTGGAGCTGAAAACCGAGCGGGGCCGCCGGGTGTTCCCGGTGAGCGATAAGGCCGAGCAGGTGCGCCAGGCACTGCTTTCCTACGCCGACGGTGCCCGGCTGCTGCTGGGCGAAGGGGCCCAGGAACTGCTGCTGGAGGAGGGCCGTGTGGTGGGAGTGTGCACCACCAAGGGCCGAAGCCTGCGGGCGGATGGCGTGCTGATTGCCACAGGCGGCGTAAGCTACCAGGTAACCGGCTCCACCGGCGATGGCTACAAACTGGCCAAGCAGGCTGGGCACCGCATTGTGCCCACCGTGCCCAGCCTTTGCAGCATGGTTTCCAGCGACCCGGACTGTGCCAAGATGATGGGCCTTGCCCTCAAGAATGTAACCCTTACCCTCTACCGGGATAAAAAGGCGGTGTTCAGCGAGCTGGGTGAGATGCTGTTTACCCACTTTGGCATCTCCGGGCCGCTTACCCTAATGGCTTCCAGCTATATCAAGGACATCGAAAAGCACCAGTGGCGAGCGGTTATCGACCTGAAACCCGGCCTGGATGAGGAACAGCTGTACAAACGCATTACCCAGGATTTTACCCTGCTGGCTGCCAAGAGCGTGCAGGGTGCACTGGTAAAGCTGCTGCCCGCCAGCATGCAGCCGGTGATGGTACAGCGGTGGGGGGTAGACCCCAGCTTGCAGGCAAACCAGGTAACCCGAGAGCAAAAGCGGGCTCTGGTGCATCTCATCAAGCATTGGGAGGTGCCCCTTACCCGGCGGGGCGATTTGGCCCATGCGGTAATCACCGCAGGCGGTGTGGATGTAAAGCAGGTGGACCCCAAAACCATGGAATCCAAGCTTTGCCCAGGCCTCTTTTTTGCCGGTGAAGTGCTGGATGTGGATGCCTATACCGGCGGGTACAACCTGCAAATTGCCTGGTGCACAGCCCAGGCAGCGGCTGCACATTTTGCAGACCAGGCATGAATAAACTTATTAAAGGGGATATACTCAGATGATTTCTGTTGCCATTGACGGCCCTTCCGGGGCAGGTAAATCCACCCTGGCCAAGCGGCTGGCCCGGGAGCTTGGCTATGTATATGTGGATACCGGTGCCATGTACCGGGTAATTGGCCTGTGCGCCCTGCGCCGGGGCATTGACCCGGCCAGCGAGGTGCAGGTGAAGGAGATTTTGCCGGACATCCACATGGAACTGCGGTATGTGGAGGGCACCCAGCGGGTGCTGCTGAATGGCGAGGATGTGAGCGAGGCCATCCGCCAAGAACAGGTTGGCATGGCCACCAGCGCAGTGGCGGCCCATCCTTCGGTGCGGGCCTTTTTGCTGGACTTGCAGCGGCAGATGGCCCAGACCCACAACATCCTGATGGATGGGCGGGACATTGGCACCGTAATTTTACCTCATGCCACGGTTAAAATTTTTCTCACTGCCAGCGCCCAGGCAAGGGCCCAGCGCCGGCTGCTGGAGCTTCAGCAAAAGGGTGTGCAAACAGACCTGCAAACCGTTTTGGGGGATATCATCCAGCGGGATGAGCAGGATATGAACCGGGCTGTTGCCCCTCTCAAGCAGGCGGAGGACGCAGTTCTGGTGGATACCAGCACCCTGGATTTTGAGCAGAGCTTTCAGGCCCTGCGCAGCATCATCCTGAGCCGGGTGCAAGAGTAAAAGGAGCCAAGTTCATGTTTTATTGTGTAATGGTGGGCGGTGCCTGGCTGTTGTGGCACCTGGTGTTTCGTATTCAGGTGGTGGGCAAGGAGCATCTGCCCAAGGATGGCAGGGGCTTTGTGCTGGCCTCCAACCATATTTCGGCCATTGACCCGGTGTTTATTGTAATTGCCCGTTTGTGGGGCAAACGAATGCTGATTATGGCAAAGGCGGAGCTGTTCCGCATCAATCCCATTCTGAGCTGGATGTTCCGCAATGTGGGTGTGTTCGGTGTAGAACGGGGCAAGGGAGACACCCAGGTGGTGGAACAGGCTGTGGCAAAGGTGAGAGCCGGCCAGGGAATGCTGATTTTCCCCGAGGGTACCCGCTCCAAAACCGGCGAGCTGGGCAAAATCAAGAGCGGTGCATTTGTGGTTGCCAGTGAGGCAGGGGTGGATATGATTCCCTGCCGCATCATCTACCAGCATGGCACCATGCGGCTGTTCAGCCGTGTAAAGGTTTGCTTTGGCCCGGCCATCCCGGCCAGCGAGCTGGATTTGGGCGAGCAGAAGTCTGCTGCCCGGCTGCGCCAGGGCAAGCAGCTGCTGGCGGATGCCTGGGAAAGCCTGTACCAGCAAAATCAATTTTAAAGGATAACATCCGTTGTAAAAACACGAGAAAAGGAGAGCCTTTATGAAAATCATCAAGGCCAAAACTGCCGGGTTCTGCTTTGGAGTAGACAGGGCGGTAAAACTCACTTACGATTTGGTGCAGCAGGGCCATAAGGTGGCCACGCTGGGCCCCCTCATCCACAACCCTCAGTGCGTGGCCGATTTGGAAAGCAAAGGCGTGGTGACTGCCGCCAGCCTGGAGCAGGTGCCCCCCGGCTACGAGGTAATCGTGCGCAGCCACGGCGTGCCTGCCACTGTGTATGACCAGCTGAGCCAGCGGGGCATGGTCTGCCACGATGCCACCTGCCCCTTTGTGGCCAAAATCCACAAAATTGCCCGCAAGGCAAGCCAGGAGGGCAAAACCCTGATGGTAGCAGGCGACAAGGCCCATCCAGAGGTACAGGGCATTGTGGGCCATACCGAAGGGGAAGTGTTCGTATTTGCTGATTTGAACGAACTTCAAGCCTGGGAAGGGCCTAAAAACGGTCAAAATGGCATAATTGTAGTGGCGCAAACCACATTTCAGGTATCAAAATGGTTAGAGTGTACAAACTTTATGAAAAAAGGCTATACAAGCGCCGAAATTTTTGATACAATATGTAATGCAACGTGGGCGAGGCAACAGGAAGTGGAAGACCTCAGCCAAAAATGCGACTTAATGGTCGTCATTGGTGGTCATCATTCTTCCAATACCCAAAAGCTTGTAAAGGTTGCTGAAAAACACACCAGAGCCGTTACGGTGGAGACAGCCAGCGAGTTGAAGCCGGAGTGGTTTATTGGGGTGGATACAGTGGCCGTTACGGCAGGGGCTTCCACGCCATCGTCTATAATTGAGGAGGTACTTAACAGTATGAGTGAAGAAATCCGTGAAGAGATGAGCTTTGCCGAGATGTTCGCTGAAAGCGAAGCAAATCTCAAGCCTGTATTCGCAGGTAAGGTAGTGGAGGGCACTGTTACCAGCATTACGCCCAACGAGGTGCAGGTTGACATCGGCACCAAACACACCGGTTTTGTAAAACTGAGTGAGCTTACTGACGACCCCGCAGTTCGTGTGGAGGATCTGGTCAAGGTTGGGGACAAGCTGGACCTCGTCGTTGAAAAAGTGAACGATCAGGAAGGCGTTGCCTACCTGTCCCGTAAAAAGCTGGAAGCTCGCAAGGGTCTGGAAGAGCTGGCTAAGGCTGCCGAAGAAGGCACCGTGCTGGACGGCGTTGTGACCGAGACCAACAAGGGCGGCGTGATCGTTCTGGTCAAGGGCGTAAAGGTGTTCGTTCCCCGCAGCCAGGCTACCATGCGCCGTGATGAGGACATCAATGCTCTGGTAAAGCAGAATGTCAAGCTGGTCATCACCGAGTGCGCTGGCCGCAAGATTGTTGGCTCCATCAACAAGGTTACTGCCGAAGAGAACGCTGCAAAGCGTGAGGCTTTCTGGGCAGATGTTGAGGTTGGCAAGACCTACACCGGCGTTGTTAAGAGCCTGACCGCTTACGGTGCCTTTGTTGACATCGGCGGCGTGGACGGCCTGTGCCACATCAGCGAGCTGAGCTGGAACCGCATCAAGCACCCCAGCGAGGTTGTTTCTGTGGGCGACACCATTGAGGTGTATGTAAAGGCTCTGGACACCGAGAACCACAAGGTTTCCCTGGGCTTCAAGAAGGCCGAGGACAATCCTTGGGAGCTGCTGAAGAACGAGTACCCCATTGGCAGCGTATTCACCGCTCCTGTGGTAAGCATCACCAAGTTTGGTGCATTCGTTCGCATCCTGCCCGGCATTGACGGCCTGGTACACATCTCCGAGATCAGCAACGATCGCGTTGAGAAGGTTGGCGATGTGCTGAAGGTTGGCGATGAGGTTCAGGTAAAGCTGCTGGATGTTGATTTCGACAAAAAGCGCATCAGCCTGTCCATGAAGGCTCTGCTGGACGAAACCAGCGAGGATGCCGAATAAGCATTGCTTTTAAAAGGGGCACCCATTTGGGTGCCTCTTTTTCTGTTTTGTGCGGCCCAGGGCGGTAAGGTGCAGCGGGCCAGCGGGAATGCTGCCCTACAACCTGTCGGCAGGGGCCTGCTATCCGAACAGGCACGGGCAGTGGCATAGGCTGCCGAAGCTGTGCTGCAAACCACGACGCCTGTTTTGCAGGGCATACAGCCAGCTTGCCGGAGAGAATGGAGAAAATCCAGGAGAATTATGGCGTTGCGCTATACGGCCCCGGTGCTTGTGTGGTATAATAAGAAACAACAAAGCGGGCTGCACCGTGCATGGAACAGCCTGTTTCAACACAACCACCGGCTGCCTGCAAGGAGGCCGGCTTAAAAGGAGAGGTGACCAAGATGAAAGCGTTTCGTTTAACCGGCCTGATTCTGGGGATTGTGGGCACTGCCATTTCGGTAACTGCCATTGTATTCAGCGCTGTGGGCATGAGCAAGGCCCGTGAGTGCAAACAATGTAAACTGGGAGGAAGAATTAAGTGATGGATCATAGCGTGATTTTGTCCAAGGTGGACCACACCCTGCTGAAGGCTGACGCAACCTGGCAGGACATTCAAACAATTTGCGACGAGGCTATGCAGTATCACACTGCGTCCATCTGCATCAATCCCTGCTATGTAAAGCAGGCGGCAGAGTATATGAAGGGCGCCATCCCCGTGTGCACCGTGGTGGGCTTCCCCTTGGGTGCCACCGATACCGACACCAAGGTGTTTGAGGCTAAAAAAGCCATCGAAAACGGCGCCAGCGAGGTGGACATGGTCATTAACATCGGCAAGCTGAAAAGCGGCGACTATGACTATGTTCAGCAGGAGATTGCGGCCATCAAGCAGGCCATTGGCCACCATGTGCTCAAGGTAATTATCGAAACCTGCCTGCTGACCCAGGAAGAAAAAGAGCGGATGTGCCAGATTGTTTGTGATGCTGGGGCAGATTACATCAAAACCAGCACCGGCTTTTCCACCGCCGGCGCAACCTTTGATGATATTCGGTTGTTCAATCGCTGCTGCGCTGGACGGTGCAAAATTAAAGCTGCTGGCGGCATCTCCACCATGGAGGACATCGAAACCTTTTTGGAACTGGGTGCCGACCGTTTGGGCACCAGCCGTGCTGTAAAGATTTTGCAGGGCCAGCAGTCTGCGGGCTACTAAAGCCACCGGCAGCCCTGCGCAGCGCATAAAATCAAACTGCACCCCCATATCCTTTGAAAACAAGGGAGATGGGGGTGTTTTGTTATGATGCAGGCAGTACTACTTACCCTGCTGGCGGGCATGGCCACAGGGGCAGGGGGGATTTTGGGGGTGATGCGGTTCCCCAAGCGCACAACCATGGCAGGCTCCATGGGGTTTGCGGCTGGGGTCATGGTTACGCTGAGTTTGCTGGATTTGCTGCCCCACGCCCTGGGGCATTACCAGCAGCGCATGGGCGCCCTGCCCGGCACATGGGCGGGCATTAGCCTGCTGTGCTTGGGCATGGCAACGGCGGGAATCATGGAATCACTTTTGCCCCAGCCAGAACAAACCAAAGAAAAAGACCGGATGCTGCGCACAGCGGCCCTTACTACCCTGGTGTTGATGCTCCATAACCTTCCGGAAGGGGTAGTTACCCTGTTTGGTACCTTGCAGGCTCCCCAGCTGGGGGTGAGCCGTGCGCTGGCGGTGGCCCTGCACAATCTGCCGGAAGGGGTGACGGTGGCCCTGCCGCTTTATTATGCAACCGGCAGCCGCACACGGGCCCTGCTGGGTGCCTTTGCAAGCGGATTGACCGAGCCACTGGCGGCTCTGCTGGCCTATGCCCTGCTGGGCGCTTTTTTGAACCAGTCCATGCTAAGTGGTATGCTGGCCTGGACGGCAGGCATTATGTGCTGGATTAGCTTGGCCGAGCTGTTGCCTTCTGGTTTGGAATTAGGCTGCCGTCGCCAGGTGACGCTGGGGTTTGGGGCAGGCCTGGTAGTAATGGTTGCAGCAATGGGAATGCTGGGCCATTGAATCCCCCAAAAAAGCGGGAATATTGCAATATTTAATCAAGATTATACAATTTGGAATTAAATTGACAAGCTTATTCTTCCATTCTATAATAAAAAGTATTAGGTTTGGGCAGGGGCCCGCCACAGCTTGCAGGTCAACCGTTGCCACCGGCTGCCACTGCCCAACAAGGAGGCACTGCCATGAAATCCACATTCCATCGCTTGGCCCTGCTGGCTGCAGGTGCCATGCTGTGTTCTGGCTGTGCCAGTGCCACCACCGGCGTAGAGGAAATGCTGCGGGCACCCCAGCTGACCGGCCCCCAAAGCCAGCTGCAAAAAGCCCTTAACAGCTATCTGGGCGAAGCCCCCCAGCTGAAATATCCCTCCCAGGGCGAAACTCTTTCGCCCTTTGTGTTTGGGGATTGGAACGGAGATGGCCAGCTGGACGCAGCAGCCCTGTATACTACCCAGACCGGAGGGCAGAATGTACATCTGGCCATTCTGGAACAAATCAATGGCAGCTGGCAGGTCACGCAGGAGAGGACAGGGCTTTCCACAGCGGTGGAAAGTGTGGATACCGCCGCCATGCACGCAGAGGGCGGTATGCAGCTGCTGGTGGGCTATGGGGCAGCCAGCGGCGAAAAGTATCTGGCCGTATACGCCTACCAGGACGAAGTCATTACCGAGGTGCTGGAACAGCCTTATTCCCAGTATGAGGTGCAGGATATTACCGGCAGCGGTATGAAGGATTTGATTTTGATGGGGCCGGAAACAGGGGAAGGCCTTACCGTTCAGCTGCTCACCACGGTGGAGGGCCAGTTTATTCAGGCGCAGGAGCTGCACATTGGCAAGGAGTACTTTACCAGCTGTGATGGAATGTATGTAAGCAAAGCGGCCGATGGCAGCTATCAGCTGGTGCTGGATGGCCGCACAGGCACCGCAGGCAACCTGGCCAGCATGGTGCTGCAATACGACCGGGTGGAGCAGCAATTTTCTGCCTATACTCCCACAGACGGAACCTTTATTTACACAGACAGCCAGCGGTACTCCAACCTGCTGCGCAGCCGGGACATCAACGGAGATGGTTCGGTGGAGATTCCCCACGAATTGCAGAACCAAACCGGCCTGCTCATGCCCAGCCGGCTTACTTTTTTAGGCTGGATGGATTATAGTGCGCCGGGTTCGCCCCAAAAAAGCTTTGGAGTGGCAGACCTGGAATACGGTTATTATCTGGCCCTGCCGGACAGCTGGCAGGGGCAGGTTATGGTAGCGGATGGAACCCAGCCGGGCAGCTGGCAGGTGTACAGCCTGGATGGGCAGGTGCCGTATCTGGAAGTGAGGGTGGTTAGCCCCGGCACTGCGGATGAAGGCTACCGCCGGCTGGGCAATCTTGGCGCCCAGCAGGTACAGGTGAAGATATTGCAGGAGCAGCAGGATGCAGAAAAAGAGCAGGATGCTCACGAGCCAACCCAGCAGCCCTTGCTGGAGTATGGCAATTGGCTGCAAACTATGGCCCAAGGGTTTATTGTGTTGTAATGTACAGGCTGCGGATGGAACCCCGCCAGCGGCAAGCTGATTTTTGCAAAGGAGGAGATGCAGATGCGCAAAGTATTGGTTGTGGAGGATGAGGAGAGCATTCGGGAATTGATTGCCCTCAACCTTCGGATGGAAGGCTACCAGGTGCAGGAGGCAGGCAGTGCAGAGCGTGCGCTCACCCTGCTGGCAGGGCCCGAAACATTTGATGCAGCAGTGCTGGATGTAATGCTGCCGGGAATGAATGGTTTTTCCTTGTGTGAGGCCATTCGCAAGCAGGATAATGGCATAGGCATTATTATACTGAGTGCCAAAAGCATGGAGCAGGACAAGATACGGGGGCTTTCCATCGGTGCGGACGATTACATGACCAAGCCCTTTAGTATTTCCGAGCTGTTGGCCCGGATTGAAGCATTGTGCCGCCGGGTAAGCCGCAGCGGAGCGGCTGCATCGCCCCAGCAGGATGCCATGCGCCTTACCAGTGGCCGCTTTGTGCTGGACCAGCGCAGCCGGGTGCTGTACAAGGATGACCAGCCCATTGACCTGACCCAGGTGGAGTTTCAGATTATGGAGCTGTTTTTTAAAAATGCCCACACAGCTCTGGTGCGAGAAAAAATTCTGGAGGGAGTTTGGGGCGAGAATTACTACGGTGATGTAAAGATTGTGGATGTAAACATCCGCCGCCTCCGCATGAAAATTGAGGACGAGCCTTCCAACCCCAAACACATTTTAACCGTGTGGGGCTATGGCTACCGCTGGAACGGATAAGGGGCTCCCCGGCCCCCAGGGAGAGGAGCCTGTTTTTTGAACAGCATTACCAAACGATGGCTGCGCAGCAGCCTGCTCACCACCTTTTTGCTGGTGACAACGGCCTTGAGCCTTTACATTTACACAAGCTATACTTCCTACTATGGTGCGGTGGAGCAGGCTATGCTCAGCCGCATTTCCAGTATGGAGGGGCAGCTGAAAATTACCACAGGCCAAAGCACCCGTCAAACCAGCCAAAAACGCAGCCAACTGCTGCGGCGGATGGTGGAGCAGTTTGACGAAAAAGAAAAATTTGAATTTATGCTCATGGATGAGCAGGGCCAGGTAATAGCGGCTTCTTCCGGTGCGCTGGTGCAGTACGACCAGCCCCCCCAGGACTTTACCCAGGCGTTTGAGTCCACCATGGGGGCGGGCAAGGCGGTGTACACCAGCCCGGCGGGCGAGCGGATTATAGCCATTACGGTGCTCACACCCTATGCCGCCGAGGATATTGCAGGTCTGCGCATGGTTACCAGCATGACCCTTGTGGACGAAATGCTGGTGCAGCGCACCTTTTTAGCCCTTGGCCTGGGCGCAGCCGTATTGCTGGTAAGTGCCTGGAGCGGTGTGTTTTTTATCCGCTCCATTGTAAAGCCGCTGCAAGAGGTGGAACAAGCCGCCGAGGCCATTGCAAAGGGGGATTTGTCGGTGCGGCTGCCCCAAAGCGAGCGGCAAGACGAGATTTCCCGCCTGTGCCAAACCATCAATCAGATGGCGCAGGACCTTTCTAAAACCGAGCGGCTGCAAAATGAATTTATTTCTTCGGTCAGTCACGAACTGCGCACCCCCCTTACCAGCATCCGTGGTTGGGTGGAAACCGTGGCGCAGATACGGGACCCGGATAACGAAAGCTACCGCAAGGGCCTGTCCATCATTGGCCGTGAAACCGACCGACTGTATGATATGGTGGAGGAACTGTTGAGCTTTTCCCGGCTGCAAAGTGGGGTCAAGCTGGAGTGTGAAGCACTGGATTTGGTGGCGGAACTCACCGATGCAGTGCTGTTTATGGAGCCACGCATCCACGCCGAGGGACTGCGCCTTTCTTACGAGGAGCCGGAACTGCCCCTCCCCATCTGGGCGGATGCCCGGCGGCTGCGGCAGGTATTTGTGAATGTGCTGGACAACGCAGTAAAATATTCGCCCCCAGGGGGCACCATTACCCTGGATTTGCTGCAGGATGGGGACAGTGTGTATGTGCTGGTGAAGGACCAGGGCCGGGGCATTGCACCGGAGGACCTGGAGCATGTAAAGATGAAGTTCTTTAAAGGCAAAGGGGCTGTGCGTGGCAGCGGCATCGGCCTTGCCATTGTGGATGAGGTGATGACGGCACTGGACGGCTCGGTGGATATCGCCTCCCAGCAGGGCAAAGGGACCACCGTCACCCTGCGGCTGCCCTTGCATCACACCGGGCTGTGGGAACAAATGGCCAACAATGAGCTGCAACAACCCTGACGCAAGCTTGCAATAAAGGAGCAAACGGCATGAAACAACAAGTAAAGGAACGATTCAAAACCAGCGTGGGCGGCCAGGCCCTGATGGAAGGCATAATGATGCGTGGCCCCAAAACCATCTGCGTGGCAGTGCGCAAGCCGGACGGCACCATTGATTTGAGCACCGAGCCGGTGAAAACGCACCGCTGGCAGAAGCTGCCCTTCATCCGGGGTGCAGTGGCTATGATTGAAAATCTGATTTTGGGGTATCGGTTTTTGATGCACTCGGCGGAACTGAGCCTGAGCGAAGAGCAACAGGAGGAACCCGGCAAGCTGGAGCAGTGGATTAGCAAGCATACCGGCCCCAAGATTCAGAATCTGCTGCTGAGCCTGGCCGCTGTGGTGGGTGGTATGATGGCCATTGTGCTGTTTATGATTCTGCCAACCGCTTTGGTAGGCGGGCTTAACCATTTTGTGCCGCTGGGCTGGGGCAAGGTGCTGCTGGAAGGCGTACTTAAAATTGCCCTGTTTGTGGTGTATTTGTATTTGTGCACACGCATGAAGGAAATCCGGCGGATGTTTCAGTACCACGGCGCCGAGCACAAAACCATTGCCTGTTACGAAGCAGGCCAGTCCCTGACGGTGGAGCATATACGCAAGCACAGCCGATTTCACCCTCGCTGCGGCACCAGTTTTATGATTCTGGTGCTGATTGTGAGCATTTTGCTGTTCAGCGTGCTGCCCTGGAGCAGCACCGGTTTGCGGGTGGTGCTCAAGCTGCTGCTGCTGCCACTGGTTATGGGCATCAGCTATGAATTGATTAAGATTGCAGGCCGCTACAACAACCTGTGCACCCGCATCATCAGTGCGCCGGGGTTGTGGCTCCAGCGGCTTACCACCTTTGAGCCGGATGACTCCATGATTGAGGTGGCCATTGCAGCCATTACGCCGGTACTGCCCCAGCGGCCGGAGGAAAGCTTATGGTGATTTCTCCCATTCCTCGCCAGGCACTGCACCAGGTTCGTGCATTTTTGCAGCAGGCTGGTGTGGAGGATGCTGCCTTTGATGCCGCCTGCCTGATGGAATTTGTGGCAGGAAGCCAATGGCGCTGGGCGGTGGATGCCCTGGACTCTCAGCAGCAGGAGCAGTTGGCCAAGCTGGCCCAGCGCCGGGCGGAACGCTACCCCCTGCAATACCTGCTGGGCAGCTGGAGCTTTTTGGATTTTAATTTGAAGGTGGGGCCTGGGGTGCTGATTCCCCGGCCGGAAACCGAACTGCTTTGCCAGCTGGGGGCTCAGGCGCTGGAACAGGTAAGCCACCCCCAGGTACTGGATTTATGTGCCGGCAGCGGATGTGTAGGACTGGGCATCAAACGGCTGGTGCCGGATGCTCAGGTGCGCTGCCTGGAAAAAAGTGAACAGGCGCTGGAGTATCTTCGGTACAACGCCAGCCACGCCCTGCCGGAGGGGGAAGTGGAGGTTTGCCAGGGGGATGTATTCACCTGGCAGCAGCAGATTGCGGCCCATTCGGTGGATTTAATCGTGAGCAACCCCCCGTACATCAGCCACCAGGAGATGGCCCAGCTGGAGCCGGAACTGGCCCATGAACCCAACATGGCACTGGAGGCCCCTGCAGAGGGACTGGCCTTTTATCAGCATATTGTACCGGCATACCGGCACTGCCTGAAGCCGGGCGGCTGGCTCATGGTGGAATTGGGATGGAAGCAGGGCCCTGCCGTGCAAAATCTTTTTGAGCAGGCAGGCTACCAGCAGGTGAAAATTTGCCAGGATGAGGGCCAGCGGGACCGTGTGGTTCTGGGACAGGTACCTTGTACCGGTTAATATATCCTATAAAACGGACTTTAAAACAGGAATCTACAACTTGCGGTTGTAAATTCCTGTTTTGTTGTGTATAATAAGGAGCAGAACTGAAAAACAAACCTCGTCTGCAAGAGGAACGCAAATATCCCCATCTGCCTTTGGCAAAGGCCAGCAATGGGGCGAATAAAACCAAGCAGCAAAACAGCAAAGGAGCAAAAAAGCAATGGCAGATAAAAAACCTATTCCCAGCCCCACCAAAAAGGTAGCTGGCGATAAAAAGGATGCACTGGAAACCGCACTGGCGCAAATCGAAAAGCAGTTTGGCAAAGGCGCCGTTATGAAGCTGGGCAGCAATGTGGCGATGCAGGTGGATTCCATCTCCACTGGCAGCCTTTCTCTGGACCTGGCACTGGGCGTGGGCGGTATGCCCCGTGGCCGTGTGATTGAGGTGTACGGTCCCGAATCCAGCGGTAAAACCACCCTGGCCCTGCATGTTCTGGCCGAAGCCCAGAAAGCAGGCGGCGAGGTAGCGTTTATCGATGTTGAGCACGCCCTGGACCCTGTGTATGCCCGTGCCCTGGGTGTGGACATTGACAGCCTGCTGGTGAGCCAGCCGGATACCGGTGAACAGGCCCTGGAAATTTGTGAGGCCCTGGTGCGCTCCGGCGCCATTGATGCCATCGTCATCGACTCGGTGGCAGCCATGGTGCCCCGTGCCGAAATCGAAGGCGAAATGGGCGACTCCCATGTGGGTCTTCAGGCTCGTTTGATGAGCCAGGCACTGCGTAAGCTTACCGGTGTTATTGGCAAAACCAACACGGTGGCCATCTTTATCAACCAGCTGCGTGAGAAGGTGGGTGTCTCCTACGGCAACCCGGAAGTTACCGCAGGCGGCCGTGCTCTGAAATACTATTCCTCTGTGCGCATTGATGTGCGCCGCATCGAAGGCTTGAAGGACTCCAGCGGTTCCTTCATTGGCAACCGCACCCGCGCCAAGGTTGTTAAAAACAAGGTGGCACCTCCCTTTAAGGAAGCAGAGTTTGACATCATGTTTGGCGAAGGCATCAGCAAGACCGGCGAAATTCTGGATCTGGCTGTTACCCTGGGCATTGTGCAAAAGAGCGGTGCATGGTTCAGCTATGGGGAGACCCGCCTGGGCCAGGGCCGTGACAATGTGAAAATTTATTTCAAAGAACACCTCGAACTGATGGCAGAAATCGAGGAGCTGGTGCGCCAGAATGCCGATAAGCTGGTGAAGAACGGCAAAAAGGCCAAAGGGTCTATCACTCCGGTTGTAACGGCCGCTCCGGCTGCGGAAGAAAAAGAGCAGGAGAAGGCTCTGCCCGATCTGAGTGAGGCGGATCTGGACATTATGGTAGAGGACTGAGTACATGCTGTTTGAACAGGAGCAGGCAGAGTACCGCCAGGCACTGAACAAGGCCATGGAGTACCTTTCCCTGCGGGACCATTCCAGCGGAGAGCTGTACCAGAAGGTGCGAGCCAAGCTGGAAAATGACCAGGCAGCAGCGGCGGCAGTGGCACGCTGTGTGGAGCTGGGCATGCTGGATGACCAGGCCTTTGCCCGGCGCAGGGCAGAGTACCTGCTGGCCCGCAGCAAAAGCCCGGCACAGATTCGCAGCCACCTGGTGGAAAAAGGCGTAGACCGCTGCCTTGCACAGCAGGTGGTGGAGGAACTTGTGGACCAGCAGGATATCTCCGAAACCGTTTACCAGCTGCTGCAAAAAAGCTACCGGCGCAAGCTGGAACAGGGCAAACACCAGAATGTAATGGCGGCCATGGCCCGCAGAGGTTTTTCCATGGGGGTAGTGCGCCAGGCTCTGGAACGCTGGCAGCAGGAGCAGGAATACTGTCAGGAGGAGTTCTGCTGGCCGGAGGAATGGTAACCCAAGGGGAATGCTTCTGACAGCAGAACCCCGGTGTGCAGCCTTGGGCTGGCGGAGCGGCTGCAATTTAGCGCTGCTTTTGCTGGACTTTTGGCCCAAAGCCATGATAGAATAAAAAGGCGAGGGAGCCCGTGCCAAGGCAGGGGACCCCTCGCCTTTCGTCCGGTTTTGCCCCACGCAAGCAAAGCCGGAACCGACAGTGCACAGCTGCACGCTGTGGGCACTGGATACTTTGCAATAAAATATAAGGAGACTATACCATTGAAAATTGCAATCATTTCCCTGGGCTGCCCCAAAAATCAGGTGGATGCGGATGTTATGTGCCACGGCCTTATCACAGCCGGGCACACTACCACTGCGGACCTGAACCAGGCGGATGTTATTTTTGTAAACACCTGCGGCTTTATCGAAAGCGCCAAGGCCGAAGCCATTGAAAACATCCTGGAGGCTTGCTCTTACAAACAGAACAATCCCAATCTGAAGGTGATTGTCACCGGCTGCCTGGCCCAGCGCTACAAGGAAGAAATCCGCAAGGAAATCCCCGAAGTGGATGCGGTCATTGGCATTGGCTCCAACAATGCCATGCCCTCTATTCTGGAGCGGCTCTGCGGCACTGCGGAGGATCAAAACCGGGAATACTATGGCCCCCGCACGGACTTGCCCCTGGGCGGCAAGCGGGTAATTTCCACCCCCGGCCATTATGCTTACCTGAAAATCGCAGAAGGCTGCAACAACGGCTGCTACTACTGCGCCATTCCGCTGATTCGTGGCCCGCTGCGCAGCCGTCCCCTCAACGACTGTGTGGCCGAGGCCCGCTGGCTGGCAGGGGAGGGCGTTAAGGAGCTGATTCTGGTAGCCCAGGACCCCACTGCCTACGGCGATGACTGGGGCGAGAACAGCATCTGCAAGCTGCTGGACGAACTGAACAAGGTGGAAGGCATTGAGTGGATTCGGCTGCTGTATGCCTACCCCGAACGCATTACCGACGAATTCATCCAGGCTATGGTGCGCAACGAAAAGGTAGTGCCCTATCTGGATTTGCCCATTCAGCACTGCAACAGCCGCATTCTGAAAGCCATGAACCGTAAGGGTGACCGCCAGGTGGTGGAAAGCGCCATCCAGCGGCTGCGTGCTGCCATGCCGGATATTACCCTGCGCACCACCCTCATCACCGGCTACCCCGGCGAGACGGAGGAGGAGTTCCAGGAGCTTTGCCAGTTTGTAAAGGATACCGCCTTTGAGCGGCTGGGCTGCTTTGCATACAGCCCCGAGGAGGATACCGTGGCTGCCACCATGCCGGACCAGATTGAGGACGAGGAAAAGCAGCGCCGTGCCGACATCATTATGCAGGCACAGGCTCATATCAGTGCAGCCAAGCTGGAGCAGAAGGTGGGCCGCACCCTGCGGGTCATTTGTGATGGCATCGACGAGGAGAGCGGCCTGTACCTCTGCCGCAGTGTGGCCGATGCCCCGGAAATTGACGGCAATGTGTGCATTTCCAGCGAGGACCCCATGTACCCCGGCCAGTTCTATACCGTGTACATTGAGGAAAGCGATATGTACGACCTGTTTGGTTATGTTGTGGAGGATGCACAGGATGAATCTGCCCAATAAGCTTACCCTGCTGCGGATTGTGCTGGTACCGGTGTTCATGGTAATGGCCGGTATGGGCCAGTATGGCACCAGCAGCTACCAGTCGGCATGGTATCTGGCTGCGGCTGTGGTGTTTGCAGTGGCCAGTTTTACAGACTTTTTGGATGGCTATCTGGCCCGGAAATGGAACCTGGTGACCGACTTCGGCAAATTTGCCGACCCTCTGGCAGATAAGCTTCTAACCACCGTAGCATTTTTGTACATGATGCGGGACGGCGTGTGCAGTATCTGGGTGGTGGCCATTATCCTGGCACGGGAATTTGCGGTATCTGGTGTGCGGATGCTGGCAGCAGCCGACCATACCGTTATTGCCGCAAACATCTGGGGCAAGGTGAAAACCGTACTCCAGATGGTTACCATTCTGTTTTATTTCTTTGCGGCAGCTTTGTCTGGGCCTGCCGATATTATGGGAGTAGCCATTATCACACAGGTGCTGTGTTTGCTGGTGGCCGTGGTCACCCTTGCGTCCGGCGGCATTTATCTGTGGCAGAACCGCAGCTGCTTTATGCAGGCAAAATAAGCAGCGTTTTGCAGCTTACCCCAAGCAATAATTATCCGCTGCCAGCAGCCAGCCAGCTACTGTGCACGGTACATTCAAATTGCAAAAACAAATCACAAAACCCCTGTATCAGCCTTGTGTGCTGGTACAGGGGTTTTTTCTATGGCCTTTCAAAAATAAGGCAGACGGCCCAAAGAGCAGCATCCATAGCGGCAATCGTTTGCAGCTGGGCAAAACCAAATGCCCAACGCTGGATGCAGAAGATTACAAATGACGGCAGGAAAGGGCGTTGGAGGTAATATCCTTGTTGTGCATGGCGGTTTCCAAATCACGGCGGCAGAATTCGTTTACCAGCAGGTCCACCACAAACAGCATGGCCATCTTGGCAGAAATACTGCCGGATTGCAGGGGGCCTTCGTGCCCGCCGCACAGCAGCACCACATCTGCCATAGAGGCAGCCAGAGAGTCGGCATAATGGGTAATGAGAATCACCTTAGCGCCCCGTGCTTTGGCTGGGCGCAGCAGGTCCGCAGCGTCGGTGGTAGAGCCGGAGTAGGAAACAAACAGAACCACATCCTCCGGCCCCAGAAGGCTGGCAGTCATAATTTGCATATGCCCATCCACTACGGTGAAAAACTTGGGCGAAACCGTGATAAACCGCCCCCAAGCCTCATAAGCGGCAATCATGCTGCCGCCAAAGCCCACACAGAATACCCGGTTTGCAGCCGTAAGCAGGTCACCAGCCAGCCCCAGCTGAACCTCATCCACCAGCTCCAGCGTTTGGCGCAGAGCTTGCAGGTTGGAGTTAAAAAGCCGCTGGCACATATCCTTCATGCTGTCGCTTGCATGCAGCTTTCCGTAAGCAGAATAGGCGTTGGGGTGGGTTGTGATGGAGGATCTGGCCAGGGCCAATTTGAACTCGTTGTATCCGCCAAAGCCAAGGGATTTGCAAAAGCGAAAAATTGTAGCCTCTGCTACACCGCATTCCTTGGCCAGGCCGGAAATGGAAAGATACTGAGCGTTTGAGTGATGTTCTTGCAGATAATCTGCAATTTTTTTTGCGGAAGGGGTCATGGTGTTGTAATGGTTTTTGATTTGATAGAGCAAATCAGACATGGTAAGCCTCCAGAAAGTGCTAGGGTAAAGGAATAGAAAAAATATTTCATTTTTATTACAAAAGCAATTTGATTGTATTATTTTTGTAAAATAACTTCCATAAAATTGCTTTGTACAATTCACATATAGTATTATAATATAAAGTATAATTAGAAACAACTAAATATGAGTGAAAAATAGTTGTACAATTCCACCTAAGATTTAGGCAAATAATCGGTAGACTTACCGATTGAAAAATTTTTTCACTAGTGATAGGATTAAAGCATAGCAAAGGCCCATTGGTTCTTTGGGTGTTGGGCCTATACTAACAAGTTTTCATAAAATGAAGACAAAATTTAAGGAGGAGTTTCCCATGAAAAAAGCGTTAGCACTTGTAATGGCCGGCGCAATGGCACTGTCTCTCGCAGCTTGCGGCGGCGGTTCTACCAGCGGTTCCGCATCTACTTCCACCGCTGCTTCCGGCTCCACCGCAGGCACTGGCAGCAACACTGCTACCGGTTCCACCGAAATCACCCTGTGGACCTATCCCATTGGTTCCTGGAAGGATTCCGCTACTGTTGACGGCTTTATTGCAAAGTTCAACGAGAAGAATCCGGACATTAAAGTGAATGTGGAATACCTGGATTACACCAATGGCGACGACAAGGTGACCACTGCCATTGAGGCAAAGAACACTCCTGACATCATCTTTGAAGGTCCTGAGCGTCTGGTGTCCAACTGGGGTGCCAAGGGGCTGATGGTGGACCTGAGCGATTTGTGGACCAGCGAAGCAGAGGCTGACATTGCAGCCACCAGCCAGTCCATTGTAAATGCCTGCAAGGGTACCGATGGCAAGTACTACGAGTACCCCATGTGCATGACCGCTCACAACATGGCCATCAACTATGAAATGTTCGAGGAGGCCGGTGCTCTCCAGTACATCGACCAGGAGACCCGCACCTGGACCACCGAGAACTTTGAAAAAGCTTTGCAGGCCCTGAAGGACAGCGGCAAGGCAGCGGTTCCCGCCATTGTGTACTGCGGCGGCCAGGGTGGTGACCAGGGTACCCGTGCTCTGGTAAACAACCTGTACAGCGGCACCTACACCAATGCCGAGCACACTGCATACACTGCCAACAGCCCCGAAAACATCAAGGCTCTGGAGCTGCTGGTCAGCTTGCAGGATAAGGGCCTGGTAAACTTTGATGCTTCTGCTCAGGCTGCCGATGAATTGCAGATGTTTGCCAACGGCACTGCTGCTATGACCTTCTGCTGGAACGCTTCCAACGAAGCTACCTATGCAAGCCAGGTAAGCTTTACCCCCTACGCCATGAACTTCCCCACCGATGACGGCAAGGTGGAACTGTGCGGCGGTATCTGGGGCTTTGGTATCTTTGATAACGGCGACCAGGCTCGCATTGATGCAGCAAAGGAATTCATCCGTTTTGTATGTGATGATGCCCAGCAGGGCCCCGAAAGCGTAAAGGCTACCGGCTTCTTCCCCGTTCGTGCTTCCTTTGGCAATGTGTACGAAGGCACCGAGAATGCTGAGCGTATGGCTACCTTCCAGTCCTTCCTGCCCAACATGGGTGACTACTACAATGTAACCGGCGGCTGGACCGAGCAGCGTACCGCTTGGTGGAATATGCTGCAGCAGATTGGTACCGGTGCAGATGTGACCGAAGCTGCCAATAACTTTGTAAATACTGCAAACGCAGCCATTAAATAAGTGAACCTTGTACGCTAAGTACAATTGAAAGGGGGGCGCACTGCTCTTTTGCAGCAATGCAACAAGGGTAGTGCGCCTTTTAAAATCAAAGGAAGTAAATTTTTAACAGTTTAGTATCGACCCGGTTCGCTTTTGCCTGCGTAGCGGATAAGATATTGAGAGGAGAGGATCCATTTGACAGCATCTGCAACCAAAAAGCCTGCAAAAAGCCCCAGCAAACGCTCTGGACTTGGTGTTAGCCAAGCAGAAGCCCGCCGGGAAACCATTGCAGCGTACTTGTTTTTGCTGCCCTTCCTGATTGTGTTTGTAGGCTTTGTTCTGGTTCCTATGTTTATGTCTTTGTGGACCAGTTTCTTTGACTCCACCATGGCCCGCGAGGATGTGTTTGTTGGATTTGGCAACTACATTGCCATGTTCCAGGACGAAATTTTTTGGAAGGCCTTGGGCAACACCGCCCTCATTGTGGTGGTAGCAGTACCTACCGTTACCGCATTTTCTCTTTGGGTAGCATCGGCCATTTACAAAATGAAGGCCGCCAGCTGTTCCTTTTTCCGCTGCGTGTTCTACCTGCCAGTGGTAACCGGTACCGTTGCTGTTACCGTGGTGTGGAAATGGATGTTCAACAACTACTACGGCATTATCAACTATGTGGGCAAAACAACCGGCCTGCTGGATAACAATGTAAACTGGCTGGGCGATTCCAAAACCGCTATCTGGTGTATTATTTTGATTTTGTTTACCACCAGCATCGGCCAGCCGATTGTGCTTTATGTATCGGCTTTGGGCAATGTGGATGCAAGTCTGACCGAGGCAGCTCAGGTGGACGGCGCCACCCGTTTGCAGACCTTCTGGAAAATCATGTGGCCCCAAATCACCCCCACTACCCTGTACATTCTGGTGATTACCACCATCAACAGCTTCCAGTGCTTTGCTCTGATTCAGCTGCTTACCAGCGGTGGCCCCAACCACTCCACCGATACCATTATGTACTACATTTACTACACCGCCTTTAAGCTGTACCAGTATGGTTATGGCAATGCCATGGGCGTGGTGCTGGCAATCATTATCGCATTGCTTTCTGCCGTGCAGTTCAAGTTTGCCGGCAATAAGGACTAAGGAGGGCATTTACCATGAACAAAGGATTGAATAAAATGACCCCTTATAAGGCCTTTTCCGGCGTGATTCTGGCCATTCTCACCGTGTTTTTGGTGTTCCCGCTGTACTGGATTTTTACCGGCTCGGTAAAAACCGCAGCAGACATTAACACCACTACGCCCCAGTGGTTCCCCATTCATCCTACCCTGGATAACTACCAGCGCCTGTTTGAAAATCCTGCGCTGCTTTGGTTGTGGAACACTGTATTCATTGCAGTAATGGCATTGGCCCTTACCTGTATCACTTCGGCAATGGCGGGCTATGTACTGGCCAAAAAGAAGTTCTACGGCAGAGCTTTGATTTTTAGCCTGATTGTGTGTGCAATGGCACTGCCCAAGCAGGTAATCCTGATTCCTTTGCTGAAGGAAATGGCCGCACTGAACCTGCACGACACCCTTTGGGCAGTTATCCTGCCCACCGTTGGCTGGCCCTTTGGTGTGTTCCTGATGAAACAGTTCAGCGAAGGTATTCCCAATGAAATGCTGGAAGCCGCCCGCATTGACGGAGCAGGTGAGGTGCGCACCTTTGTGCAGATTATTCTGCCCATGGTTAAGCCTGGTATTGGTGCGCTGGCAATCTTTACCTTCATCACCGCCTGGAACGATTACTTCATGCAATTGATTATGCTGACCGAAAATACCAGCCTCACCATTTCCTTGGGCATTGCAAACCTGCAAGCAGAAATGGCCACAGACTTTGGTCTGATTATGGCTGGTGCAGCCGTGGCAGCAATCCCCATTCTGACAGTATTCCTGATGTTCCAGAAATACTTTACTCAGGGCATTACCATGGGTGCTGTGAAAGGCTAAATGGTTTAAAACCAGGCAGTTTTTCTGCCTGGTTCAGCTTGTAGAAAAACCTGCTTTGGCAATCAGACCAGAGCAGGTTTTTGGTTTGTAAACAAGAAGGAAGATGGAAAAAGCAGCGAAATGTTGGGCGTATTTTCGCGCAATCTGGACCGTTTG